>JAFDFH010000366.1 GCA_019309945.1 Deltaproteobacteria bacterium | reverse complement strand
TTTGATAATATTAGAGGGCAAGGGCAGAGAAGGCGCAAGTGTTTATGTTATCTGTATCAAGCAGTTTTCATTCACTTGAACCCTTGACCCCTTGAATCCTCGAATCCTCTTCTCTAACTAATTGGGAGAAGAACCAAAAATAAAAGAATCTGCCGGAGGCAGATATGATGACTGAATTGGACCTCATCATCGCCGTTCTGCTATTCATTTGTTGTATCCTCCTTTTTTTGATGATCCTCGTAAGACAAAAATTTGAGGAAGCCTTAACGAAATTTTCGGATCAGTTTGTTGCGTTGGAAAAGCGACAGGGACAAACTGATCAGCTCATCAAATTTGAAATTACAAAAAACCGGGAAGAAACTGCCGGCAGCGCCAAGTCGGCCCGTGAAGAGCTCAGTAAATCCTTAAAAGATTCGAGTGATTCATTGCTTCAACGGATGACCGAAAATGCCGGGATGCAGAAAAATCAACTCGATTTCTTTTCCAGGCAACTGACGGAATTAACCCACCTCAATGAAGAAAAATTAGAGACCATTCGCAAAACCGTAGAGCATCAATTACAGAACTTACAAGGCGATACGAGTAATAAGTTGGAGCAAATGCGGGCCACCGTTGACGAAAAACTTCATTCAACACTGGAAAAGCGCCTGGGGGAATCTTTTAATCAAGTCAGCGAGCGTTTAGAACAGGTATATAAAGGTCTGGGAGAAATGCGCACCCTGGCTACCGGAGTGGGGGATTTAAAAAAGGTGTTAACCAATGTAAAAACCCGAGGTACCTGGGGCGAAATCCAGTTGGGCAACATTCTGGAACAGATATTAACTCCGGATCAGTATGATAGGAACGTTTCGACCAAAAAGGATAGCAATGCCCGCGTCGAATTTGCCCTAAAATTGCCGGGACCGGATTCAGATCCGGACACGGTTGTTTGGATGCCGATTGACTCCAAGTTTCCACAGGAAGATTACCAGCGGTTGATGGATGCACAGGAAATAGCGGCCAAGGAGTTAGCCGAAAAATCCATCAAGAATCTGGAAATGCGAATTAAATCGGCGGCCAGGGATATTAAGGAAAAATACATTGATCCCCCAAACACCACGGATTTCGGTATCATGTTTTTACCGGTTGAGGGGCTGTATGCAGAGGTTTTACGCAGACCGGGTTTGTGCGACTTTCTTCAACGGGAATACCGCATTGTGGTTACAGGCCCTACAACGCTGGCTGCACTGCTTAACAGTCTTCAAATGGGTTTCAGAACCTTGGCGATTGAGAGACGTTCCAGTGAAGTATGGGAACTGTTAAGCGTGGTTAAGACGCAATTCGGCAAATTCGGTGACATGCTGGCAAAGACGAAAAAGAAACTTCAGGAAGCCAGTCAAACCATCGATAATGCCGAAGTGCGCACCCGGGCGATTGAGCGAAAGTTAAGAGCGGTCCAGGAAATACCGGAAACGGATGCCGAAAAATTGATTGAGAAAGAGGGGAACAATGATATCCACAATCTTTAACCTGAATATTTCATAAACGGTTTCGCGAAAATCTATTTTGGTTTGGACGTGTCCGAGGATCCATCAATGCTTATCCATGACGACTTATTTTACTGGGAAGGTTGGGGCGGCAAACTTCTCCTGGGAAGCGGTAAGTGCAGACTTCAAATCTATGACCTCAAAAAGGGGAGCATGGAAGGCCTGGCATATTTAAGACCGATCGTCGTTGTCGTAGCCGACGTCCCGGACAGCAAAATGTCAGTGAGAAGCTGTGCAAGCCATATCGTTACCAAGGTAACCAAAGCGTTCGACATTGACCCGCAACGAATGATGTTCATAGAATATTATCCAGCCATAACGTATGGGGAAAAAAACGAACATCTCATTCCAGAGCGATATGATGCCGTTGAATTCACCTGGCATGATGATAAAGCGATTCGTCCAAGGTGCAAGCCGTTAGGGTCATCGATGGTTGTGATATTAAAGAAATTGATAAAAGACAGTAGGAATAATCATTGATTATTTGATAATCTTTGCGATTTAATTACAAGGGCTTACAAGGGCTTACAAGTGCTTTTCCGTCAAGCCAGCTGTTTACAAAATATTTTGTAACACTGATATCCAAATCTGCCTTTTCGGAGGCTTTTTCTAGCTGCTCCATCCATTCTTTAACCTTTTTCTCATTTTCAGTAAGGGCATAAACCTTTATGCTGCGTTTAAAAAATTTCGCGGCCGGTTCATATTTTGCCTGAATGAAATAAGCATCTCCAATTGCCGCCAGATCTTCGGCAATACCGCTGTAGAATCCGGATGAGCGATCCGCTTCGAGAGCAACCTTTAAAAATCCGATGGCCTCTTCATAACGACCGGTTTCAAACATGAGATTCCCGAGTGCAAAATTAACTGCCGCAAATTCTGAAAGGTTTTCAGGGTCTGTCATTTTAAGAACGCTTTTTAAAATCTCTTCAGCACGTGCGAACTCTTTTTTCCGGACAAGCAGGATGCCGCGGTTTTTTTGGATAGGAAGAAAAAGTATTTTGATCTGCATTGCGATTTCATCCGCCTGGTCCATTATTTTTTCAGCCTCTTCAAGTCGGCTCGCATCGATTAAGGCGGCGGCCATGTTTGAAAGAGCCTGTACCACTCCCTTGTAATCTTTGATATCCGAATATAGCGCATACGATTCTTTATAGAAAAAGACGGCGTTGTTAATCTCTCCGATCACCCTGTAAACATTAGCGATATTGTTCAAACTCATGGCAGCGCCATTGAGCTGATCCGATACCGAAAAAAACTCATGGGCTTTGAAAAAGTGTTCCAGGGAACGATTGTAACATCCCTTTTGGTACCATCCCATGCCTTTTTGTACTTCTCCCATTCCAAAAGTAAGGTGCTCAGGCTTTTTCCGTGCATAATTTCCTCCTGTACAGGCAAAAAGAAACGCGGCCAAAAAAAGTATTAAAAAAATATGATTTTGTTTCATGATTTTCCTTTTTAACAAGGCTATTTTTTACTCGCGTTTTTAAAGTATCTTTTTATACTATCATAAAAACTGAAAGTCAAAATTTCAAAAACAGGTTCATCAATAAATAATTCCAATCGGTTGGGGAGAAGGAATAGAAAATATCAATTGGACTTGTAATCGTAAAATACGATATGAATGTTTTCGTGAAGATTATAACCGGAACCAAATAAGATGAACTCGTAGAAAGTCCGAGACGGTTTCGAAAAAAGTTTAAATTCAAGGCGTGCAAATTTTGTAATCATGATGCGTACTTATCGTACGTTGAATGATTACAAAATGCAGCATAACGCAGAAGTTGGACTTTT
>JAFDFH010000062.1 GCA_019309945.1 Deltaproteobacteria bacterium | reverse complement strand
CATTTTAGATCCCGTGCGCGGGGCACTGTTAGGCGCCCTTAACGGCAAGTTTTGGCCGTATTGAAAAAAATTACCGGATGGCGCAGCGGGCCTACCGGAACATATTGAGAAGTTGCCATATTGATACTTAACTAAATGATATAATGATTAAAAACCACAATAAAACGACCCTAAAAGGTTCCCTGGAATATATTACCTATTATAATCAGGAAAATCACTACACCATTGCAAAATTCAGGCTCCAAAAAACCCACAACAGGATAATGGTCCGGGGTTTCATGCCCGATCCGAACCTGGGTGAAACCTTAAAATTAATTGGAACATGGGAAACCCATCCGAAATACGGAGAGCAGTTTAAAATCGAATCTTTTGAGGTTATTCTTCCGGCAACCATGGAGGGGATTCGAAAATATCTGGAATCCGGGTTTGTTAAAGGCGTAGGCCCAAAGATGGCTGCGAGATTGATCAACCATTTTGAAGATCGAACCCTTGAGATCATTGAAAAGGAGCCGGCGAGACTGCTAGAGGTAACGGGAATCGGAAAAGCCAAGGCGTTGTCAATATCCAGTGCATGGACCGAGCACCAAGCCATGCGAAATCTAATAATGCTGCTTCAGGAAGTTGGTATCAAAACTTCCTATAGTGCTAAAATATTTAAAGAATATGGGCCGAACGCTGTGAACATCCTGCTCGAAGATCCCTACCGCCTGGTAAATGATTTTCCCCGAATTGGTTTTTACATGGCAGATGCAATCATCCAAAAATCAGGAGTATCCGTTAATGAATCCGAAAGAGTCAAAGCTTGTGTGATGCATCTTTTACAGCAATACTCAGATGAAGGGCATGTTTTTATTTATGAAAATCAAATGGTTGATCGCTGTAAAAAATATTTTCAGATCGATCCAAATACAACCAGGGGCGCAATTGAGGAACTTGCCGAGGCAGGTGCAGTTAAAATCGAACAAGACACGCACATGTCCCTTCCCAGGGTCATTTATTTAAAACCCCTGCATGAAGCGGAAACCGGAATTGCAAACAGAATTAATGCAATTTTATCGGTGCGAGTCCCTGTCCCGGATATTGATCCGGAACAAATGACTCAAGAAGTGTTAAAAAAACTTGCCATAAAGCTTTCGGACGGACAAATTAAAGTCCTTGAAGAAATTCTTTCCCATCGGGTTGCAATCATTACCGGAGGACCCGGAACAGGCAAGACCACCCTCATCCGATCAATTCATACGATCCTGGAACTTCTTGGGAAAAAAATTCTCCTTGGGGCGCCCACCGGACGGGCAGCCAGGCACCTGGCAGAGGTGACCCGCAGAAAAGCTGCGACGATTCACAAACTTTTAGGATACAATTTAACGCAAGGACGATTCGTTAAAAATCAGGATGATCCTCTTGATTTAGATGCCTTAATCATCGATGAGTCCTCTATGGTGGACACCTTCTTAATGTTTCATCTGTTAAATGCGGTTCCGGTGCAATCGGTGTTGATCCTGGTTGGTGATACTTTTCAGCTTCCTTCCGTGGGGCCGGGAAATGTTCTTTCCGATTTGATCGAATCAAAAAGAATCAAAACATTTGAGTTAAAGAAAATCTTTCGACAGAGTCAGGAAAGCACCATTGTCGCTAATGCCCACAGGGTTCGCAGGGGTGAACAGCCTGACATCAATAGACTGGATATTTCGCCGGGGCGTTCTGAATTTTATTTTATAGAAAAAAATCGCCCGGCGGAGGTCGTAGAAACGATTGTTGAATTATGCATAGAGAAAGTCCCGTATCGTTTTGATTTGGATCGTATCGATGAGATTCAGGTTTTAACACCCATGCACCGGGGCGACGTGGGAACACATAACCTTAATCAGGTATTGCAAAATGTTTTAAACCCGCAAACGGGCGCGACGGAATTGGATGGCACCCGTTTCAGACCCAGAGATAAAGTCATGCATTTGAAAAATAACTATCAAAAGGAAGTTTTTAACGGGGAAATTGGACGAATCACCGCCATTGACAACGCAGATCGAAGGCTTTCCGTCAATTATGATGATCGAACGGTAAATTACGATTTTTCGGAATTAGATGAATTAACACTGGCCTATGCCATATCCGTCCATAAATCTCAGGGTTCAGAGTACCCGGCCGTTATAATTCCCATAATGACCCAACATTTTGCGCTTCTCCAGAGAAACCTTTTATACACGGCAATGACAAGGGGTAAAAAACTCGTTATCCTTGTTGGCATGAAAAAGGCCCTTGACATTGCACTGAAAAATGATACGCCCCGACGGCGAAACTCAAGACTTGCTGCCAGACTCATTAATAAATAGCGTTAGGTAAATTGTAAAGTCCGTTCTTAAAATATGTGATTCTTTAGTCTCAATCTGATTAAATTTGATGAACTCGTAAAAAGTCCGATTTAGACGGTTTCGAAAAAAGTTTAAATTCAAGGCGTGTAAATTTTGTAATCGTGAGGCGTACTTATCGTACGTTGAATGATTGCAAAATGCAGCACAACGCAGAAGTTGGACTTTTTACGAGACCGTCAAATTTCAGGCGTCGGTATCCGGCGGGGTTGGCATGGGAATTTTAAAAAACTTGACACCTTCTTGTTTTAAAGTCTCTTCTTCCTGCTTCGTGCTTACCCCCCTTATATTTTTCGGTTCAGAAACACCGTAATGAATTTTCAACGCTTCTTTAGCAAACTCAGTGCCGACATCGTCAAAACTTTTTTTCACATAATCGATTATTTGTTTGCCGAATTTTTCCAGGTCTGTTAGCCGGTCTTGTGGAGATATTGAAACCTGAGAGGTTTTTATCGCAAAAGTGGAAGGAATTCTGTTAATCGATGTATCGTTACAGACAGGGCACGCAATCAGATTCTTTTTTTGCTGTGCTTCATAGGCCTGGCCATCTTCAAACCAACCCTCAAAAATATGGCCGTTGGCACATTGCAAATCATATGCTATCATAAGTCAGATCTTTTTAACCTGGGTAAACCCGGAAAGTTACAAATGTGCTAAAATTTGAAGCGCCTAATGATGAGACCTTTGGAAAATGTTCCATTTTGTTCAAGGCCAAGGAAATCGTTTTTTGGGTACTGCGTTTTTATGAGTCAATATATCATAACCATTTACTTTTTAAAAGAAATTATTGACAGATAGATTTTTTTAGACTCTCATTAGTAACACCCTAACCCGGACGAGCCGGAACCCAAAATATTTGCCACAAAGACACTAAGGATATATTTAATATTCTTTCTTCGTGCCTTGGTGCCTTAGTGGCAGAATGGAAAAAGTCTTTCCACAAAAAGCACAAAATTTACAACTAAGGAACTAATCGGTTCAAAGTCCGATTAGGCGGTATCTTATGACACATACCACCCGATTGAGCACCACTCAATTTGGGTTAACATAATAAATCCTTAAGGAGCTTGTTGCCTATGAAATGGTTTATCGTAATTGTAATATCACTATCATTGTTTTCTGCCAATGTTCAAGCTGAGACCAATTTTCGGGCTGAGACCATGTATGTCGACGGTGACCTGGTGCCGATAACCTTTAGAACAGGACCGGGAATCAGTCATACGATCATTGCGGAGCTCAGGTCGGGTCAAAGGGTTGAGGTAATCGAACATGGTGAAGAGTGGACAAGAATCAGATTGCCAAATGAAAGAGAAGGCTGGGTTATTCGCCGTTTTCTTACTCCACATCTACCGAGTAGTTTAGTCGTGAAAATATTGGGAGAAAAAAATAAAGCACTTATTATTCGGGTGGCTTCTATTAAGGAGGAAAATAAGGAGGTTAAAGCGGAAAATAAAAGACTTGCCGAAGAATTGGCGATGAGTCAAGGAACCCGGAACAAAATCAGTCAATCTTATGAAACACTTAAAAAAGAATCGGCTCAATATATTGAGCTTAAAGCAAACTATGAGAAGACCGCCGCGCAGCTTGTTGAACAAACCACAAAAGTCGAAAAATTAGAAAAGGAACTTACAAAGATACAGCTGAGTAAGAGCATTTGGTGGTTTATAAGCGGGGCGGGGGTTCTTATTTTGGGTTTTCTGATCGGCTTCAGTGCCAAGCGCCAACGACGTCGATCATCTTTACTATAAAACCCGTTTAAGACTTTTTAGCGCTCAGAAAAATATAGACCTATTTAAGCTGTTCATCGGGTTATGGACCAATATGGAAATTCAATCCGATTTCTTAATCATCGGTAGCGGGGTGGCAGGTTTAAGTTTCGCCCTCAAAGTAGCATCCTTCGGTAGTGTTGCCCTCGTCACCAAAAAAAAAGTCATGGAAAGCAATACGAATCTGGCTCAGGGTGGAATCGCATCTGTTTTTGGAAGTATGGATTCCTTTGACTTTCACGTAGATGATACGTTAATTGCCGGAGACGGCCTTTGCAACAGAGACGTTGTGGAGATGGTTGTCAACGACGGACCGGATAGAATCCGTGAATTAATTGAACTCGGCGTAAAATTCAATTTAAACAGGAATGAACCTTCAGAGCCTAATTCGCTGAACTTTGATCTTGGGCTGGAAGGCGGACACCAACAAAATCGGATTGTGCATGTAAAGGATATGACCGGAAAGGAAGTTGAAAGTGTTCTGGTTCATCATGTTAGAAACCGTGAGAATATTATCCTGTTTGAAGACCACATTGCAATCGATCTTATTACCTTTTCAACTCGCATGAAAAGGGGACTCATCACGACCACCCATGAAGACCATTGCTGTGGCGCCTATGTTCTCGACAGGACAACAAATCAGGTTATAACGTTTAGCGCAAAAATAACATTGATAGCCACCGGTGGTGCCGGTAAGGTCTACCTTTACACCAGTAATCCTGACATTGCCACTGGTGATGGGATTGCAATGGGATACCGCGCCGGTACAACTGTTGCCAATCTCGAGTTTGTTCAGTTTCATCCAACCTGTTTGTATCATCAGGAAGCCAAAAACTTCCTGATTTCAGAAGCGGTTCGGGGTGAAGGGGGAGTTCTCATCGATGCTGCGGGAAGCCCTTTCATGGAAAAATATGACCCCCTAAAGGATCTGGCCTGTCGAGATGTGGTAGCTCGTGCCATTGATTCAGAACTAAAAAAAACGGGGGCGGATTCAGTGTTTCTCGATATTTCCCATAAGGACCCTGAATTTATTCAACAGCGCTTTCCCAATCTCTATGAAAAATGCCTCGGTTTTGGGATTGATATGACACGGGAGCCCATTCCTGTTGTTCCGGCCGCCCATTACATGTGCGGCGGGATTGCGACTGATATGTTCGGCAGGTCGGACATTCAGCGGTTATATGCAATCGGTGAAACCGCTTGTACCGGACTTCATGGAGCTAATAGGCTGGCAAGCAATTCTCTGCTTGAAGCACTCGTTTATGCGAATAAAGCTGCTGAACAGGCTGTACGAGATTTAAATAGCTTGAATTTTACAAACTCCCCTGATCTTCCGCCATGGGATGAAGTCGGCACCACCGACAGTGATGAAGTGATAATGGTTTCGCACAACTGGGATGAAATTAGAAGATTTATGTGGAATTATGTCGGAATTGTCCGATCGGTGAAACGCCTGGCCAGAGCAAAACGGCGCATTGAAAATATTCAAAATGAGATCCGGGAGTATTATTGGAATTTTAAGGTTGCTGCAGATCTGATTGAACTTCGAAATATTGCGACGGTTGCAGAACTGATTGTTCAATGTGCCATACACAGGCAAGAAAGTCGCGGGCTCCATCACAACATCGAATATTCCAGCCGGGATGACCAGCGCTGGAATAAGGATACACTCCTTCGAAGGCCTTTTGTGGGATAAAACCCTTTTTTCGCCATCCCCCTTCATAGTTTGTCTTGACATCCTCCAACCGTATTCCAAGCATAAGGCCCTCCTTTATTGAGACCTTTGAGAAATGTACAATTTCGTTTAAGTTCCTAGACTTTTTCCAAGACTGCGCTTGGAAGAAGTGGCCCTCTGGGGTAACGCTAAAAACCCGAGCTACAAATGCCTAAAATGCCTAAAATGCGCTAAAGTGCCTAAAATTAAGGATGTTAATCATTATATTAAAAGAAGATAAAATTCCAATTTTTGCTTATTTTTATCATCATTCAATTTTGTACCGTATCAGTACAGATGCCACATTTTCGTTGACAACCATAGTTAATGTATTAATTTATTGAGTTATCAATTATAGGATTCAAGGATCATAAATCATATTTTATGAGATTATCCTGGCTCAAACAGGTCGGAATCAAAGAATAATTAAACCAACATGATAAGAATCCTTCATGCGTTTGGGGATGGAAATATTTTGCTGCCAAAATCAGGAATTGTATTCTAAAGGGACCCATAATTTCACCGCACCCATACACATTCGGGTCTGATGTTCAGGAAAACGAATGACAACGAAACGGGATTATTATGAAATTTTAGGTGTCCGCCAGGATGCCACGGATGATGAGATAAAATCAAAATACCGCAAGCTCGCCTTGAAATATCATCCGGATAAGAATCCTGGCGACAAACAGGCTGAGGAACAATTCATGGAAGCTGCCGAAGCTTATGAAGTCCTGCGGGATCAGCAGAAGCGCAACATCTATGATCAGTTTGGTCACCAGGGACTCGAAGGGTCGGGTTTTTCCGGCTTTGGTGGTTTCGAAGATATATTTTCGAGTTTTGGTGGTATTTTTGAGGATTTCTTCGGATTTGGTTCAGGAAGGCAAACGCGGAGCAGAGCCCCGCGCGGAGCTGATCTTCGCTATGACTTGAAACTCAGCTTCATGGAAGCGGCGTTCGGAACCGAAACCGAAATTGAAATAGGGAAAATGGAGGTATGCCCGGTCTGCAATGGGAGTGGAACCGAACCCGGTACCCAACCGGAAACCTGCGCCTATTGTCACGGGTTAGGACAGATTTCCCAGAACCAGGGTTTTTTTACCGTAAGGACCACTTGCCCCCATTGCCGCGGTAAAGGCCAGACGATACCCCATCCCTGCCCGAACTGCAGGGGGACAACACAGGTTCAGGTCAATAAAACAGTTGCCGTAAAAATTCCGGCAGGGGTCGATAACGGCTCGAGGCTTCGCCTGACCGCTGAAGGGGAATCCGGTGCCCATGGAGGACCGCCGGGGGATCTTTATGTTTTCATTCATGTAGAACCTCATGAGTTTTTCAGCCGTGAAAATACGGAGGTGATCTGCCAGATCCCGATTTCATTTGTTCAGGCTGCCCTGGGTGACAAAATAGAGGTGCCCACATTAAACGGTAAAAGGTCCCTGGAAATCCGTAAAGGAACTCAGCCCGGTGATTTGTTCCGCTTTCACGGCGAGGGTATCCCGTCTCTTCGGGATGGTCGACGCGGCGATCAGATCATTCAGGTTGCCATTAAAACGCCGACCCATCTCACCAAGAAACAGGAAGCACTGCTCAGGGAATTTGTGAAACTCGAATCAGGTAAACTGTCCAAAAAATTAAAAAATATTATTAAAGGCAGTTCTGCGAGTGCGACCTGATGGATTTGGAGATTTAGAATCTATGTTTGAGTTAAAAATTATTACCCATTTTGCGGCGGCCCACCAACTTAAAATGGTGGCCAAAAAATGTGAAAACCTCCATGGACACAACTGGAAAATTGAGGTCTGTTTGGCAGGCGCGAATGTAAATGCTGCAGGCGTTTTAATGGACTTTGGTGAAATCAAGAAGCACGTATCTGAAATCATTTTGACGCTGGACCACAAATTTCTTAATGATCTTGATTGGTTTCATGATGACCACCAGCCGTCATCAGAAAATATTGCCAGGTGTATTTCAAACGCCCTTCAAAAACGAATTGGCGAATCCGAAGTGAAAGTGACCCGCGTAACGGCGTGGGAGTCGGAGGATGCCTGTGCAACCTATATCACAAACTGACACTTTGAAAGCAATGATGTTTTTTGGGCTCAATGGTTTTTCAACTTATCAAGCTGTTCGATCAATTCATCCCTTGAAATAATTACAGATACGTCCCCTACGTGTTTCCGGATATTTTCAAGCCCGCCTTCCTGGCGGTCAACTAAAATCACCGTTTTGACGACGTTCAAGCCTTCGCTGCGTGCACGTTCGATCGCTTTGATCGTGGAACCACCGGTGGTCACCACATCCTCTAGGATAACAACACGCTCCCCTGGAATGATGTCCCCTTCAATCCATTTGACAATGCCATGGTCTTTTTGGGTTTTTCGTATTGAAAAGGCATGAATGGGGTTTCCTTTTATTTCAGAGGTGAACGCCGTCGCAATAGCAATGGGATCTGCGCCGAACGTCAGCCCTCCGACCCCCTTAACGTTTAAATCTTTTATATCATCAAATACCAAATGGCCAACCAGAAACATCCCCCTTGGACTCAGGATTGTCGGCTTGCAATTTACATAGAAACGGCTCATCTGGCCTGAAACAAGTTTGAAAATCGGCTTCTTACTGTACTTAAACGACTTTTTACAAAGTATTTCGATAAGTTCCTTTTTCATTGGAACGTCAGTCCTTAGCCATCAATGATTTTGATAATCCGCAGCTTCCGTGGATCATGCCGTTGCGATGGTCGGAATCCTTTTGTTAATTCCTCAAATCACAAGAAATTGTTGATTTTAAGGCAATAATCGGATAAAAAGCCTCCACTGAAATGGAAGAAGCCTATAAAATGGGATTCAGTGGAGGCTTGGTGCAAGGAAAACTGGTGAAAGCACTCCTTGAACAAAATGATCATATCAACAAAATTTATACCGGTCAATCCAAAACAGGGAAGGAGGGTGGAGACATCGTGCAGGCTTACAGTCATTATGCGGCAATAAAAAAAATTTTCCCATTTCTTTTTTTTGGTATTTTCTTTGTCCATCCCTTTGGGGTTCCCGTTGCTACCGAAGCGCAAGAACCCGTTGAAATCTATACTCTTAGGCAGACAATCGAAAACGCAATAAAAGCCAATATCGGACTTAAAGTGTCCAGAGACGGAACACAGGCCGCACTTTCGACTAAAAAAGCGCAGCGCACCCAATTTTATCCGACCTTCAATTTAGGCTATCAGTACCTGCGTTACGACGATAAAACCGCGAGTGAGATTATCTTTTTCCCAAGAGCTTTGAACCAGTACAATTTATCTGCGACAGTTACGCAACCGATATTTACCGGATTTTCACTCCACCACCAGTATAAGATTGCCTCCCTCGGTCTGGATACGGCCAAGATTTATGAAAAATTGACACGCCAAAATATCATTTTTGAGGCCCAAAAAGCCTATTTCTCCCTTTTAAAGACTCAGAAACTTCTAAAGGTTTCCCAGGAAGCGGTGGCCAACCTCGAAGCCCAAAGAGAGGTGGCCGACAATTTTTATAAGGTCGGCATGACCCCCTTAAATGATTTGCTGAAAGTAGAGGTTTCACTGGCCAATACCCGGCAGAATTTAATTACGGCAAAAAATAATCTGGAGATTGCCGAATCAGATTTTAACACGCTCCTCCGCCGACCCATTAGCGCGGATGTTGTGGTTCAGGACATTCTTGATTATTTACCTTTTGAACATGACTTGGATTACGCCCTGAAAATGGCCGAAGAAAATCGGCTTGAAATCAAAATCGCTGATAAAGATGTTGAAATTTCGAAAAATGAAGTAGCGCTCGGGAAAAAAGATTATTACCCTTCCGTGAGCATCGAAGGGACCTATTTCCGGCTGGGAGACGAATGGGATGTAAGCGGAGGAGACGGAATCAACGATCCCAACGGCTGGAGAATTGCTGCGGTGGCGTCCTGGAATTTCTGGGAATGGGGCCGGACATCGTACAATGTTAAAGAAAAAATGAGTCGACTTTCCCAGGCCAGGTACCAGAAAGAAGAAATTGGGGACAATATTCGATTGGAAGTTAAACTGGCCTATCTCAAAAACAAAGAATCTGAAAAAAATATCATTACGATTAAGAAAGCCATTGAACAGGCCAAGGAAAATTTCAGGATTAACGAGGAACGTTACAAGGGCCAAATGGCCACTTCGACAGATGTGCTGGATGCCCAGGTACTTCTTTCCATAACGATGACCAATTATTACAATGCGTTATATGACTTTAAAATTTCAAAGGCTTTTCTCTACAGGGCAATGGGCCAGGAAGTTATGGAATGATTAACGCGAATGACAAAAGCTCAATCATCCGGCTGTTCCATGTTCATAAGCGTTACGGCTCTAAACAGGCCCTGATTGATATAACCCTCGATGTTCGCAAGAATGAATTCCTTTGTATAAGTGGCCCCAGTGGAGCGGGCAAGACCACCCTCCTTAAACTTCTTTATCTTGGAGAAACGGTATCAGAAGGTCAGGTCCTGATCAATGGAATGAACCTGTCGCGGATTCCCCGTAACCGAATACCTTTTCTCATGCGAAAATTCGGAATCATATTCCAGGATTACAAGCTAATACCTAAAAAAACGGTTTTTGAAAATGTTGCCCTGGTCCTTGAAGCAGCAGACAAAAAAAGGCGATTAATCCAGAAGAAAGTAAAAAGTGTGCTCCGAACCGTTGGCATGGAGGATCGGCTCGATTCCTTCCCCCCGAGCCTTTCCGGTGGAGAACAGCAAAGAGTTGCTGTTGCCCGGGCAATTGTAGGTGATCCCATGATTATACTTGCCGATGAACCCACCGGCAGCCTGGACTCCGAGTCGGCTGATATCATCCTCGATCTTCTAAAAAGGTTTCATACCCGTGGTGGAACTGTTGTTATCGCAACCCACGACAATAAACTTATTCACCAAACCGGCGGTCGCGTCGTCCAACTTAAGCAAGGAAGTGTGATTCGCGATGGCTGATGCAGGATTAAGAATATGATTACTTTGTTTTATAAAAAGGCGATACAGGATATTCTGGCCAACCGGTTGCTTAATTCCATTTCCATCATTACCATCGCCCTATCCATACTCATCGTGAGCGCTTTCACCCTTTTTTTTATAAATGCCAGTGACATTATGAATGCCTGGAAACAAGGCATAAGAATAATGGCATATCTGCAGCCGAACGCCTCCGAAGGAAATCTTCCAGATTTAAAGAAGAAAATTCTGGGGCTTTATGGCGTTCAGGATGTCCGCTTTATATCGAAGCAAGAAGCTCTGGAGCAACTCAAGAACCAGATGAAACGGCAATCCTCACTACTCGAGAATCTTAAGGAAAATCCGCTTCCGGATGCGTTTGAAGTCCGTATGATTGCATCATCACACCAGGTTGAAAAAATTGAATTTCTGGCAACCCAGATTGAGTCGCTCCCTTTCATCGAAGATGTGGAATATGGTCAGGCCTGGCTGGGGCGATTCAATAATATTTTTAACCTGTTTAGATTAACCGGATACGCAATAGGGGGGCTTTTCCTCATGGCCGCTCTCTTTATTGTGGCCAATACGATTCGCCTTGTATTCTATTCAAGGCGCGAGGAAGTTGAAATAATGCGTTTGGTCGGAGCGACCGACCGTTTCATCAAAGCACCTTTCTATATGGAAGGACTTATCTTGGGGGCCTCCGGTGGAATCTTAGGTCTGGGTGCACTATTTGTCGCTTTTATGGTTATCTCTTTAAATGTTGAACAGGATTTATCTTTGGGTCTGTTAAATATTCGGTTCTTTTCCCCCTGGGCGCTATGGGGAATACTTCTGGGAAGCATGTTCGTGGGTTGGCTGGGTTGTTATCTTTCTCTAAAGCAATTCTTAAAAATATGATTGACCTGCAAAATTTCCATTTCTATCCTGATGGCGATGGAACCTGTTTGAGAAAAATGTTCGGGTATGCGAAAGGCCTGCGAAAAATTTTACCGCAGGCCTATAGTTGATATTCCGAGGATAAAATTTTGAGCATAACGCCGAGATCGGGCAAAAAGACCGTTTCTGGATGGGCACTATTTATCCTTTCTATCTTTGGCCTTCGAGCCCAATCCAGGCTTTTGCAATTGGTTTCAATAATATTGGTAACTGGCGGTGCTCTGGGGTTCCACCCGGTTGAAATCGCGCAGGCATCGGCAGGTGAGACAGGTATTATTATCACAGATCGTCTCAACCTGCGGCCTGTTCCGGGATTGCGCAAACCGCCGTTAACAAAGCTTGTTAGCGGGACAAGGGTAAAAGTTCTCGAGCATCTTGATGGATGGCTTAAGGTTTCCTACGGAAAACAGGTCGGCTATGTCCGGAATAAAAAGCGGTATATACATATCATTGTCGACAAGCAGCAAGGGATAAAAGATACCTTTGATCAGAGTACGAAAAACGGACATATTAAACAGGAAGTAGAAGCTATCAGCCGTAAGATAGAAAAACATGAGCAAGAGGTGGTGGTAATTACCCAAAAAGAGAAGGACATCATAACCAGTTTAAATAAAATCGATTTATCTATCAACAGTGCCATGAAAAATGTTACTGCTTTGAGGGTCGAACTCGGAATGATTGAAAAAAAAATAAACGCAACAAAAAGGGCTTCCGAAGCGCTTAAAAAGAATATTCAAACCACTGAAACCTATGCCGCCAAACGTTTGGTAGCGCTATACAAGCTTAACTGGCTGGGCCGGTTGCATGTGCTTGCATCGGCTGAATCCATTGATGGGCTTTTTCAGCGGAGAGCAGCGCTTCAGCGGATCCTGGCTTATGACGAAAATATGTGGGGAAGTCTTAGGGCCAATAAAGCCGGACTTTCGAATTTGCTTGATCGATTGCGTGCCCAGAAAATAGCAAAATCTGCGATTGGAACGGATCTTCAAAATCAAATCGAGTTTTTATCTCAAGAACGCGTAAAACGATCGAAGTTACTTGTTGATATACGCAATAAAAAATCCTTGGAATTGGCGGCAATTGTTTCACTGAAAGAGGCCGCAATGAATCTGGATCAAACCATAACGTCTTTCAGAGGAAAAGTTATTCAGCCGGTCGCTCCCTATCTCGCCAGGGGTGACGATGGGGGAGGCGACATTGAAAATATGCCGGCAAAAAGTTTTACCGCTTTTAAGGGCTTGCTTAATATGCCTGTTAAAGGTAAGATAATTTCACGGTTTGGCCCACACAAAAACAATAAATTTAATGTTGTAAATTTTCGGGGCGGAATTGATATTAAAAGCGACAGGGGTGAACCGATTCGCGCGGTCTCTTTTGGTCGAGTTCTATATGCCGGCTGGTTTAAAGGGTATGGCAACATGATCATCATTGATCATGGGGACAATTACTACACAATCTATGCTCATGCTGAAGAACTCTTTAAATCAAAAGGTGATATGGTAGAAACCGATGAGGTGATCGCGACGGTTGGCGATTCAGGTTCCATGATTGGCCCGTCGCTTTATTTTGAGGTGCGCCATCACGGAAAACCGGTTGATCCACTCAAGTGGATTGAAAAAGGATAGAAGGAGTAGCATAATGACCCAAACAAAAAAACGGCGCTTAAGGCTGTTGTTGGTGATGGGTGTCGCCGTTGTTATCTGGACAATAGGGGCGGGCTTTAACCAGGGTATTTCAGCCGACAGTGAAGAGACTTACAAGGGGCTTAAATTATTTTCTGATGTGATTGAGCTGGTTGAAAAAAACTACGTTGATCCGGTTGACTCCAAGGAATTAATACAAAAAGCGATTCAGGGGATGGTTCACAGCCTCGATCCCCACTCACAATTTTTACCACCGGAAGCTTTTGAAGAACTGCAGGCGGACACCAAGGGCGAGTTCGGTGGAATCGGGATCGTTATCACCATGCGTAAGGGGCTTCTTACGGTTATCGCACCGATTCAAGGTACACCCGCCTATAAAGCCGGTATCATGGCCGGGGATGTTATCATCAAGGTTGATGACGAATCCACCAAGGATATGATGCTTTGGGAATCGGTAAGAAAGATGAGGGGCACAAAAGGAACCGCAGTTAGCTTAACCGTTATTCGAAAAGACGTATCGGAGCCTATCAAATTTGATTTAATTCGTGACATTATCCCCGTTGAAAGTATTAAAGCACTTGTCTTAAAATCGGGATATGGGTACATTTGGATCACAAACTTCCAGGACAACACAACTCAGGAACTCGAAAAAGCACTGGCGGAACTCGAATCCGGCGATGTTCCTCTGAAAGGACTTGTCCTTGATCTCCGTGACAATCCCGGCGGATTACTAAACCAAGCCATCCAGGTGACAGATCTTTTTCTTGAAGAGGGAATTATTGTTTCCATTAAGGGACGGGATCAAAAGAACACAAAAAATTTCAAGGCGCATCCCAACAAGGTCAAACGGAACTATCCGATTGTTTTACTGATTAACGGTGGAAGTGCCAGTGCATCGGAAATCGTGGCGGGGGCTCTGCAAGATCAGAAAAGAGCTCTGATACTTGGGACCACCTCCTTTGGCAAAGGTTCCGTCCAAACCGTTGAAACGCTACGGGGTGGCTATGGACTCAAGTTTACCATCGCGCGATATTACACACCCAGCGGGCGATCCATTCAGGCAGAGGGTATTTTGCCGGATTTAAAGGTAATACACAGGGTGATCGATCCAGAGGGCGCTGATGAGGAGGATGGTCTTTTGAAGGAGAAGGATCTCAAGAATCATCTTGAAGCGGAACCTGATGAAGGCAAAAAGGATAAAACACTGCCGGAAAAGAAGGAAGATAAAGAGAAAAAATCAAAACCGCCTTTTGTAAAAGACCGGCATGGCCCCCTGAAGCTCAAAAGACTGCTGTCAGACAGCCAGGTTGAGCGGGCACTCGAGATACTGATAAGCTATGAAATTTTTAAAGGTATTAAAAGCTAATTTGCCAAAGGGGCTGTTTTAGTAACTTTTCAATATATTCCGGCAGGTCCGCTGCGCCATCCGGTAATTTTTTTCAATACGGCCAAAACTTGCCGTTAAGGGCGCCTAACAGTGCCCCGCGCACAGGATCTAAAATGAGTGTGTCGCTTAGCACAAACAGGCTACAATCAACAATTTATGCTGTTCGGGGCACTGTAAGCCGCCCTAAACGGCTTCAAACAGTTGCCCGCATTGAAAAAAATTACCGGATGACTCCGCTGGTAGGTTTAACCAAAAGTTTTTGAGAAGTTTCCTGTTTTAGCCGTGTCGTTGGTAAATTTTTTCTGTTAAATACCCAATTAGTGCCCGAACGAAAACTAGATAGTTTTTCCAAGTTCAAGGAAGGCGAAGATTTTAACCGCAGGAATACATTAGCGTATTTTGAGGATTAAAATCTGAACCTGACGCCGAAATTGGGGAAAATAGCAGTTTTCGTTCAGGCACTAATTATGGATGGTGATGCGATAAGTGGTGACTAGAAAACCAGGAACAAGAAAGAAACCAAAAAAAAAATCCCGTAAAGACGCTTCTCTAAAAACGCATTTGAAAAGGACGATCGCCGGACTGTCCTTGCTTTTAATATTGGTCGTTCTCGCCGGATTTCTCGCACATCACTTCATCCAGCAAAAACACCCGATATCCTCTAGAGGAAAAATACCGGTTGCTAAAAAGACGGTTCAAAAAGTTCCTGCGTTTGAAGTCTATCCGAAAAAGGACATCCCCCCTCGCAAACCGATTCTTAAACCTAAAATTGCTTTACCGGAAAAATTCCCAAAAGTTGCCATTATTATTGATGACGTTGGATATGACCGTCAATTGGTTGAAAAATTCCTCAACCTCGACGCTGTATTAACATTTTCGATATTGCCTTTCAGCCCTTTCACGAAAAAAATTGCCCAGGCGGTTCATGCCGGAGGGGCCGAAACCATGTTGCATTTACCGATGGAGCCGAACGAATACCCAAGGATCAACCCCGGCCCTGGAACGCTCCTGACGTCAATGTCTCCGGACCAGCTCATTAACCAGCTCGAAAAAGACCTGGATTCAGTACCTTTCATAAAAGGTGTCAACAATCATATGGGCTCTAAAATGACGACCGTTTCAACCCAGTTGTATCAAATCTTTTCCATTCTGAAAAAAAGAGGACTCTTTTTCATCGACAGCCGGACCACACCGCATACCCTTTGTAAACCCTCGGCTCGATTATTACAGATTCCCTTTGCGGAAAGAGACATTTTTATTGATCATATTCCAGATCCCGACTTTATCCGTAAACAATTAGATCGGCTGATCCTTGTTGCTTGCAGTCACGGTGAAGCTGTCGGTATCGCCCATCCCCATACGACGACTTATGAAGTCTTTCGTGAAGTACTCCCTGATCTGCAAAAAAGGGTTCGCTTTGTGCCTGCTTCCACGATTGTCCATACTGGAAGTTAGTTTCTACTGGAGAGACCTTTGAAAAATGTCAATTTTATAACTTCTCAAAAACTTATGGTTAAACGGTTAAACCTACAAGCGGAGTCATCCGGTAATTTTTTTCAAAGCGGGCAACTGTTTGAAGCCGTTTAGGGCGGCTTACAGTGACCCGAACAGCATAAATTGTTGATTGTAGCCTGTTTGTGCTAAGC
>JAFDFH010000365.1 GCA_019309945.1 Deltaproteobacteria bacterium | reverse complement strand
GTTCTAGTGTCCGTCCTCGGTCCTTTTTTAAAAAAGTATCTGTTTTATCCATTTAAGACCCAGTTTTAAAAGGGCAACATCGTCATTTTTAATAACTTCTAACGTGTCGCCATCTATATTAAAGTCATCCAATAATCCTTTATCAAAAATGTGGGACCTGAACCGATCAAGATCATAACATACCATGTTAAAAAGGTATTTGGATTTAATATCCACCGGACCCGGTATAAGGCGGTTCTTCAGGCTGATGATTTCCAAAAGCAAATCATTTATCTCATTATATTTAGTAAGGCCTTGATCCTCAATCCATTCCCGAACGGTTTGGGTGTGTTCTTGGTCAAATCCGCAGCAATGAAGCTCTTTTAAAAGCATGTAACGTTCCGTAATTTTACCTGTTTCCCTGGATCGGGAGACCACCCGGACCAGCGGGTAAGCACGGCAGGATGAAGGGCGGTCCTCATAAACACTGCATCCGGATGAGGTGACCAACGGGCATTTTAACTCATCGGCATCGTTGGGTTTTAATGTGACGACCGGCAATCCCGATTCGGGCCCTAAATGTTGTGTGGTATATTGATCCAGAAAGAGACTGGAGGGTATTCCAAGACGGTTTTTAAGTCGCAGGATATCATACGGCGTCAAAAACTGGTTAAGGTCTCTGCAGCATTGGTTGAAACAGGGCACATGCTTTGAACACGAAAATCTGAACGCATCGTCCCGTGACAGGGGTATCATGTTGGTATTCATTAAATAAAACGTCCTTTGATTTAAGATGCAGGATAAAAGCCACGCGTGTCAATACTAAAGTGCATCATTTATTTTACTGGAAAATAAAGATCGAAACGTCATAAGAGGCAATTGTTTTTCAATATATAGTGTTTATTCAGTCTCCGGTTTCCACATATTGCTACTCTTGGATACCGCATTTAAATTGTTTATCTATTTTGAAATGTGTTTGTCCAAAAACACTTGACAAGCAAAATATGGGATGATATTTATCATCTCTTAATTATGTTTAACCTACTAATTTTAAAAGATATATTAGGAATTGGGATAACATAAATAGAGTGTAAAAAACTGGCCGATGGCGTTATTGTTGAGGTCAAAAGGATGAAGGGAGGTGCAAAGCGCTTAAAGTTTTACAAACATAACTATTTGGAAGTTGATAACTAGTGCCCATCCAGAAACGGTCTTTTTGCCCGATCTCTGCGTTATGCTCAAAATTTTATCCTCGGAATATTAACTATATACCTGCGGTAAAATTTTTCGCAGGCCTTGATCTCGAACAAAAATTCTCGTTTCTGGACGGGCACTAACTATAATTATTTATGAGCAAATGAGGAGGTATAATAAATGCCAAGCTTTGTAATTGATGAAAAATGTGACGGCTGTAAAGGCGGAGACAAAACCGCCTGTGAGTACATTTGCCCGAATGATCTGATGGTTCTGGAACCCAATTTAATGAAGGCCTACAACCAGGAACCAGATCAGTGCTGGGAGTGCTTTTCATGCGTCAAGATTTGCGCTACCCAGGCTATTGAAGTCCGGGGTTACGCCGACTTCGTGCCACTAGGAAGCAGCATCATGCCGATGCTGGGAACCGAGGATGTCATGTGGACCTGTAAGTTCAGGAACGGTCTCCTCAAACGCTTTAAGTTCCCCATCCGGACAACTCCTGAAGGAACTGCCAACGCTTACGTGGATTTAAAAGGCCAGGACCTTGACAGCGGCCTCCTCTCCACTGAAGAGGCAGCCGGCAAAGAGCTGCCCAAACCTCAGACAGTTTAAGAAGGCTAAGCTTTGTGAAGATCCAGATAAATGACCAATCATGAATTCAAGATGTAAGGAGGATATAATATGGCATTACCGAATAAACCTCAGGGTGAACGAAAAGCCGTAAGAGACCCGGAAGTTGAAGAGCGCGAAGTTGATATTTTGATTGTGGGCGGCGGAATGGCTGCCTGTGGAACTGCTTTCGAAGTTAAAAAATGGGCTCCGGAAGGCACTAAGATTCTGTTGTGTGACAAGGCCGCCATGGAGCGAAGCGGTGCTGTGGCCCAGGGCCTTTCGGCAATCAACACCTATATTGGTGAAAATACACCCGAAGACTATGTCCGTATGGTCAGAAACGACCTGATGGGCATTGTCCGTGAAGACCTTATCTTTGACCTCGGCTGTCACGTGGATGATTCAGTCCATCTGTTCGAGGAATGGGGCCTTCCGATCTGGAAAAAAACAGAAGACGGGAAAAACTTGGACGGCGAGAAGGGCAAAAAAATGGGGGTCTTGAAAGAAGGTGCCCAACCGGTTCGTACCGGCAAATGGCAGATCATGATCAACGGCGAGTCCTATAAGCGAATCGTCGCGGAAGCGGCCAAACTTGCCCTTGGGGAAGACAATGTCCTGGAGCGCTGTTTTATTGTTGAGCTGCTCCTTGATGCGAACAACGACAACCAGATCGCCGGGGCTGTCGGCTTCTCCGTCCGTGAGAACAAAGTTTACATTATTAAAACCAAGACCATGATGGTTGCCTGCGGCGGCGCGGTTCATATTTATCAACCCCGTAGTGTAGGCGAAGGTAAAGGACGGGCCTGGTACCCGGTATGGAACTCAGGGTCCACCTATACCATGGCCATGAAGGTGGGTGCCGAGCTTTCCATGATGGAAAACCGTTTCACCCCGGCCCGCTTTAAAGACGGTTATGGTCCGGTGGGGGCATGGTTTCTCCTGTTTAAAGCCAAAACCCTTAACGGTCTGGGCGAAAACTTCGCGGCCAGCGACGCCGCCAAGGCTGAGCTTGAAAAGTACGCGCCTTATGGAACCGCTGCGGTCACACCCACCTGTCTCCGCAACCACCTGATGCTCTTCGAAATGAAAGAAGGCCGTGGACCGATTATCATGGATACGGTAAGTGCCCTTGCTGCACTGGGCGAGACCATGAGTAAGAAAGAGATGAAACACCTGGAATCAGAGGCATGGGAAGACTTTCTTGACATGACCTGCGGACAGGCCAACCTGTGGTGCGCCACCAACACCGAGCCCGAAAAGAAAAACTCGGAGGTCATGCCCACGGAGCCCTATCTGCTGGGATCCCACTCAGGGTGCTGCGGGCTGTGGACTTCCGGGCCGGATTATGACTGGGTGCCGGACAGTTACAAGATTAAGTGCCCCAACGGAAAAATCTATAACCGCATGACCACGGTTTACGGTCTCTTCACCGCCGGTGACGGCGTTGGCGGCTCCGGCCACAAGTTTTCATCCGGTTCCCACGCGGAAGGACGTATTGCCGCCAAATCCATGGTCCAATACATCCGGGATCATGCCGACTTCCAGCCG
>JAFDFH010000061.1 GCA_019309945.1 Deltaproteobacteria bacterium | reverse complement strand
TTCAGAGGTTTGAAGTTCAATGCAAATCTCAACCGTTGATACGTCAAACCTGAATTTTGGTTGCGACTTTGGGTTGAAAACGCAAATTCATGGCACAGCCGGTTGATTCATACGCAAAATGGCGGAATAATTCGATTGAGAGACCCACTGAAACTCATTTATCCCATCAGGCTTAAGCAAAAAAGCAACCCTGAACCTTTGAACGGCTACAAATAATTATTGTTGGTCGTATTATATAATAAAAAAAGGGTTTCCGATCGTTCTATCGGAAACCCTTAAAAACTGTGGAGCCGACGAGCGGACTTGAACCGCTGACCTGCTGATTACGAATCAGCTGCTCTACCATCTGAGCTACGTCGGCAGAATAAAATCCAAGTACTGTGTTTATGGAACAAAATCAAGCAAATTTTATATCCAAAGCGCTTATTGACATTATCCCCACTCGCCGTTTTGGCATTGATTGCACCGGCCTTTCCGGGGCCCAGGGGGCCTATCTTGTGTCCCGTTTATACAGGGCGCTCGGCGTACCCCTGATTGTGATCACATCAACTCCAAAAGATGCGGAAATGTTTATTGAAGACCTTCGCTTTTTCGAAGGAACCTCCGAGACGCAAGTACTGTATTTTCCGTCGTATAATATTTTGCCGTTTAAGTTTCTATCTTACCATAATGAAACGGCTGCGAAACGGATTCGCACTTTGTACAGACTCATAGAAAGCGATCCGGCACCGATGGTTGTGACGACGGTGAGTGCATTGATGCAAAAAATCGTTCCGAAACGTAAAATTTGTGATTACGCCGAACTGATCATGGTTGGTGAGGAAATGGATCGGGCGCTTTTTATCCAAAAGCTCATTGGGGGGGGATATGTGCGGTCTGTTATTGTGGAGGAACCCGGTGATTTTGCGGTAAGAGGAGGGATCCTGGATATTTTTTCACCCCTTTATTCAGATCCGCTGAGGATTGAACTCTTTGGTGATACGGTGGACTCCTTAAGGTTTTTTTCGCCAGGTAACCAAAGAACCGTAAAAAACATCCAGGAGGCGGTCATCCTTCCAGCCCGGGAAGCCATGTTAGAAATGGGTTTTATGAATGAGGTGATCAAACGCATACGAGCCCGAGCCGTTGAACTCGATATCCCGGTATCAAATATTAGAGCGTTGATTGATCGTATCAAAAAGGAAGGGGTGTTTCCAGGAGTTGAGAGTCTGATGCCGTTGATTTATCCCGAACTTGATGTGTTTTTTGATTTTGTTCCGGAAAGCGCGCTTTTCATCCTGATAGAACCCAGGAACCTTGAAAAGGTTGCGAATGAATTTGAAAAACAGGCAACCAAGAACTATCTTAGCGCGTGTGGTGAATCCAGGCTCTGTGTCGAACCGGAGAATCTCTATCTGCCATGGTCAGAGGTAAAATCCGTTCTCTTAGAGAAAAAGCCGATAAACATCGAGATGTTTTCTTTGACGGTCGAAAGTCATGCTAAAGAAGAATTTCCTCCGCAAATCCGATTTACCGTAGAAGACAACACCGATATCAACATGGCGCTAAAAAGCCCCTGGGAGAACGACAGTCTTCTGTTGCCGCTCGCAAACTGGATTAAAGATAAGCAACAGTCCGGATATTTCACGATTCTTGTTTGCAATACCCGGTCCCAGGCCGACCGGCTGAAATCGCTGCTTACACCTTATGGTATTCAACCTGAAGCGATCGCTGGTTTTCCTCATGGTGAACGGCACAAGGGATGCGTCTGTGTATGTTGCGGTCAGATTTCAGGAGGCTTTGTCTGGCCGGATCAATTTTTAGCCATCATTACAGATGATGAAATATTTGGCACCAAGCACCGTCGGAGAAGAAAATCGAGAGAAACAGCGCCAATCCAGCTTCTTTCTTTTGAAGATCTGAAACAAGGGAATCTTGTGGTCCACGATGAACACGGAATCGGGCGGTATGAAGGTCTTGTTAAATTAAATCTGAACGGGTCGACCAATGATTTTCTGCTTATCATCTATAAAGATGAGGACAAGCTTTATCTACCGGTGGATCGCATGAATATGGTGCAAAAATACATGGGGTTGGACGGTATCACGCCTGTTCTTGACAAGATGGGCGGGAAGTCATGGGAACGGGTAAAAGCAAAGGTAAAGCGGTCCGCCGAAAAGATCGCCGGAGAACTTCTGAAGTTGTATGCGGCCCGAAAGGTAAAGAAAGGTTTCAAATATGGCGAGTTGGACGGTTATTTTCAGGATTTTGAGGCAGGTTTTTCATATGAGGAGACGGCCGATCAGTTTAATGCCATCGAAGATGTACTGCAGGATATGCAGCAGGCGGTTCCTATGGACAGACTGGTGTGTGGCGATGTCGGATACGGTAAAACAGAGGTGGCGCTGCGTGCATCTTTTTTAGCCGTAAATAATGGCAAACAGGTCGCTGTCCTTGTTCCAACAACGGTGCTTGCTGAGCAACACGTAGCGACATTTTTAAGCCGTTTCGAGCGATACCCTGTTCATATTGCATGTTTAAGCAGATTTCGTTCTCTAAAAGAGCAACGAACCATCCTTGATGATCTCAAGACTGGAAAAATAGATATTGTCGTTGGAACCCACCGGCTTCTTCAGAAAGATGTTGCGTTTAAAGACCTCGGCCTTTTGGTGCTTGATGAAGAGCAGCGTTTTGGTGTCCAACATAAGGAAAAATTAAAAAAAATCAGGAATACAGTGGATGTTCTGGCTTTAACGGCAACCCCGATACCCCGAACGCTTCATATGTCTCTTATGGGAATGCGTGATATCAGCATTATCTCAACCCCACCGGAGTACCGCAGGGCGATTATCACCTATATTTCCGAGTTTGATGATGCGGTTATTTCAGATGCCATCCGCAAGGAGTTGGCAAGAAAAGGACAGATATTCTTTATTCACAACAATATCAATATGATATGGAAGATAGCCGATCATTTAAAAAAACTGGTGCCAGAGGTTAGGCTGGGTGTTGCGCATGGCCGTCTAAGTGAAGATGAGCTGGAGCGGGTGATGCTTTTATTCATGAATAAAGAAATTGATATGCTGGTCTGTACAACAATTGTGGAGTCAGGTCTTGATATCCCTTCAGCCAACACCATGTTTGTCAACCGGGCCGATAAATTCGGACTGGCTCAGATTTACCAGCTTCGAGGTCGCGTGGGGCGGGCTGATGAACAGGCCTATGCCTACCTTTTTATACCGAATGAAACCTTAATGGGGAAGGACGCTCAGAAACGGCTCAAGGTATTAATGGAACACAGTGACCTGGGATCGGGTTTTCAAATCGCCATGAGCGATTTAAGGATAAGGGGTGGAGGGACGATCCTGGGGGCTTCCCAGTCCGGTCACATTGCTGCGGTAGGCTACGACATGTTTATCAGGCTTATGGAGACAGCGATAACGGAACTA
This sequence comes from Deltaproteobacteria bacterium, assembly GCA_019309945.1. Lineage (GTDB taxonomy): Bacteria > Desulfobacterota > Desulfobacteria > Desulfobacterales > JAFDFH01 > JAFDFH01. The sequence goes on along the minus strand of JAFDFH010000061.1, from coordinate 6,123 downwards.
AAGGGAGAACCAGTCGACGAATCGCTGGACCCGGAAATTAATGTTATTATGTCCGCCATAATACCTGAGTCTTATATACCGGATATTGACCAGCGGCTGTCGGTATACCGTCGCCTGGCAAAGATGACGGAGCTTGGGGAGGTTAATGATTTTAAAACCGAATTGATTGATCGCTTTGGCGAATTACCCGCAGAAGCGGCCAACCTGCTTATAAAAATTGTGCTAAAGGTGATAGCAAAAACGGCAGGGGTAAAACGGATCGATTTGAAAGGGCCGGAACTTTTTATTTATTTCTCGGAAAACCATTTAAAATCTCCCTCTGGGATCGTGGATATGATTGTCTCAAGACAGGCGCATTTCAAATTTACCTCAGATCATGTACTTATTGCCAGACTATCAGCAAAAAGCCTAAACGGCCGATTGGGCGAGACTAAAAATATCTTGAAAGAAATTGTACAACATGTTAATTCTTAAAATTTAGTTAGTGTCCGCCCAGAAACGAGGATTTTTACTCGAGATCAAGGCCTGCGAAAAATTTTACCGCAGGCATATAGTTGATATTCCGAGGATAAAATTTTGAGCATAACGCCGAGATCGGGCCAAAAGACCGTTTCTGGATGGACACTAGTTAGTGGGTTTCCACGTTTGGATGGAAGTAAGTTAGAAAAAGATTTTCTTGTCGTCACCACGCAATCTTTACCGGATGTTCAAACTTTATGATGCGATTTGATTATAAAATAATTATTTTGATGGGGCTCATAGGGGGTATTTTCTTTGTAGCCGGGTGTGCAGACTCAGGCCCTAAGCCCTCGGATGAATATTTAATTCGAGTCGGAGACAGCATAATGACGGTAGTCGATTTTAACAGGGCCTTTGAGTTAGCTAAAACTGCTTATCCCCATAATTCCCTGAAGGACCCGGTCATTTTAAAGACGCTTCAATTCCGGTTATTAAGTCAGCTGACTGAGGAGGTGATGCTCCTTGAAAGGGCTAAAGAGATGAGCATCACAGTTTCTGATGCTGAAGTTGAAAAAGCCATTGCAGAGATAAAAAAAGACTACCCCGAGGGCGTTTTCGAGGAGACCTTGCTGGAACAGGCGGTCTCTTACCCGGCATGGAAAAAAGCAATGAAGATCCGACTGCTCATGGAGAAAGTCGTTGCCAAGGAGTTGGAGGAACATGTGATCATAACTGCAGGAGACATATCCAATTATATTGAAAATCAAAACAAGGACGATGGTTTGGAAGATGGTTTAGAAACTGAGCCAAGGGAAGGATCGGAAGATATCAATGAAATGATTATTAAACATTTGCGCCGAAAAAAGTCAGAAGAAGCTTATCATGCGTGGATAAAAAAACTTCAAGAGAAATACATTATTGAAATAAACAAAGAAAAGTGGAAAAAGATGACGAACTCCTGAAATTGGTAACCGATTACAGAGCTAAGGGTTCTGCGATCATGGATCTGGTTAAATGATAACAGGTATTCGTTAAAAATTACCGGATGACTCCGCTGGTAGGTTTAACCGTTTAACCATAAGTTTTTGCGAAGTTACCGTAATTCGATCTGGTGAAAAATGATCGGTAAACACTCTATAAAATTATTTAATTATTCTGCACACTGTGTATTGTATTCGGTTTTTTTCTGTATCCTGGGTTTACCTATAATCGCAACCGGTTCAAAAGGTGCGGAGGTTGTGGATCGGGTCATGGCAGTTGTCAATGATGATATTATACCACTTTTCGAACTGAACCAGGCCGTTCAACCCTATGTTGATCGCATCGATGCACTCGGATACCCCCTTGAAAAAAAGCGCAGAGTGCTTTTTAAAGTTCGCGAGGACATTTTAAATCAACTCATTGATAAAATGCTCACCGATCAGGAAATAAAGCGCTCTAAGATTACCGTGAGCGAGAAAGAGGTCGACAGTGCCATTGAGCGTTTTAAAGAATCGGGTTTTCATACGGATGAAGAACTCAGGGAAGCATTGGCAAGGCAAGGTCTAACCATGGAGGAGTATCGCAACCGTATGAGGGGTCAGATCCTCAGATCAAAGCTTCTTAATATTGAAGTAAAATCTAAAATTGTCATTACAAAAAAAGACGTCGAAGCCTATTACGAAAGTCACATGGATCAGTATGGGGGAGGGAAAAAGTATCACCTGCGGAATATAATAATGCAAGTCTCCCCATATGCAAATGAAAACGAGAAGCTTTTGGTTTTCAATAAAATGAAAGCGGTGCGGGCAAAAGTGGAGGAGGGACAACCTTTTAAAACCATGGCGAGGACTTATTCTGAATCACCATTGGCGGCCGATGACGGAGACCTGGGATGGTTTGATATAGATGAATTTTCTCCACAGCTTCAGGAAGCAATAAAAGGATTAAAGGCCGAAGAGATGACTCCCGTTCTTGATACTGATCGGGGGTATCAACTTTTTTATGTTGAGGAAATAATAGCGACGGCAGGGAGAACCTTGGAGGAGGCATTTCCGGAAATTGAAAAAAACCTTTATCGAGAGGTCTCTGATAATAAATTCCATGCATGGATTGAAGATCTAAGAAGACAATCGCATATCAAAATTATCAAATAATTTTTCGCTCATGAACAGAACGGGAAGATCATCAACATACACCTTATAATGGAAAAATGACGACAGATAATAAATCACTTTCGTTTGGACGTTACCTTAGAGCCATAAGGCTTAAAAAGGGAATTAGTCTTGAAGAAGTCTCCTGGGAAACCAAGATCGGAATGAATATTCTCGTTCTTATTGAACAGGAAGACCTTGGAAGACTGCCCCGAGAGGTTTATGTAAAGGGTTTTTTGCGTTCATATGCAAAAGCTATTGATACGGATGGAGACCATGCTGTTCAAAACTATGCGTCAAGCCTTAAAATTTTTAAAAATTCCATTCGGTCCGAAACTGATTTAGAAAGGTCTGATAAAGCATTTTGGACCAGGTTGTTGCTGTCACTTGGAGCGCTTGTGGGGATTGTGGTGTTGTCAATCTCCGGGTTAAATATTTCCCGGAAACAGGCACCCGTCGATCGTCAGGCCATAAAACAAGAAGTGCAGATGAAGCAACCCGCTAGCGAGCCCAAATCATTCGAGCGTCTCGATTCGGTCGATTTGGTTAAACCGCAGACCATTGATGACACAGGTCAGGATACCGCCTCAGCATCTGTTCAGGCCCCGGATTCAGATACAAAATTTGACGAGAGGGTTTCAGAAAAATTATTGCTGAAAATAAGGGCGATTGAAAAAACCTGGATAAAAATAATTATCGATAACCAGAGTTCCAGGGAATACACCCTAGATTCAGGTGATCTCCTGGCGCTTGAAGCATCTTCCGGATACAATTTGCTGATTGGCAATGCGGGGGGAATTAAATTAAATTTAAATAACCAACCCGTTGAGGTTCCCGGAAAGAGCGGTCAGGTTGTTAATATTCAGATTCCGTAGTGCAAGTATTTGTCCAGGGCGCAGAGCCCATGGTTCGTAAACGAAAAAATTTTGAATCCCTCCACTGTTGGTTGTGTGGAATAAAGAGACGATATGCAGTTTGATCGAAAAATCCTTGTGGAAACCATTAAGCGACTGCTCAGGCGTGAAGCGACGCCTCACCTTCAAAAAATCGTGAACAAGGCCCATGGGGCCGATCTATCCGTGGTTTTTCATTCTTTGTCACTTTCCCACCAGAAAAAACTTTTCAGCATGATAGAAGATATCGAACAGAAGGGTATCCTCTTCAGCGAACTTGATGAAGATATTTTCCTGGATCTTGTAGAAGATATGAATATTGATGAGATGGTAGAGATCCTGGAAGCCATGCCGACCGACGATATTGCGGACCTGATTGGAAAAATGCCCGAGGCGATGTCGAGCGCCATCCTCGAAAGAATGCAAAAAGAGGGTTCCGAAGAGGTTGAAGGCCTACTTCGTTATGAGGATGATACGGCGGGCGGCATCATGATTCCGGATTTTATCGCCCTGAAAGAGGATACAACTGCCAAGGAGGCAATTGAGTCTTTGCAGAAAGAGTACCAGGATGTGGAAATGCCGTTTTATCTTTATGTGGTGGATGAATATGGCAAACTGGTGGGCGTCAGCTCGTTAAGACAGCTCGTGGTGGTTCCACCCGAAACACCCCTAAAAAATTTCATGACCACCGACGTGATTTCGGTTCATACTTATATGGATCAGGAAGAGGTAGCAAAAATAGTCGCCCGCTACGACATCCTGGCCGTGCCGGTTGTGGATGAGACCAATCGGCTGGTCGGCATCGTCACCGTTGATGACGTTATCGATATTTTTAGACGGGAAGCAACGGAAGATATTTTAAAAATGGCAGGGGCCGGCGAGGAATTTGTTGAAACCAAGTCTATTTTAAAGAGCACACGGATTCGCCTCCCCTGGCTATTTGCAAGCTGTATTGGTGGAATCATCGCTTTTTATATCATCGAGAGGTTTGAAGGGAGTTTGAACAGGTTTATATATCTTGCCGCATTTATCCCGGTTATCATGGGTATGGGGGGCAATATCGGCACCCAATCTTCTACGATTGTTGTCCGGGGTCTTGCAACCGGGCGTCTTCATTTGAGAGATTTCGGATCCGTTGTTATTAAAGAGCTTGCGATCGGATTCATCCTGGGACTGGTATATGGAATGCTGATCGGTTTCGTGGCGCAGATGCAATATTCCAGTAAAATGCTGGCCCTGTCTGTGGGTCTGGCCGTTATTAGTTCAATGTCTATAGCGGCCTTGATTGGTTCATTGATGCCCATGATTTTTGCCAGGATAAATATTGATCCGGCCGTTGCTACCGGTCCTTTTGTTACCACTGCGATTGATATTATCAGCATTTTTTTCTATTTTCAGATCGCCACAATCCTCCTGGGTATCTGAACGCATGCCAAGCTTTTCCACCCCTGCTATTATGCTCCGTCGCATTGATCACGGCGATTATGATCTGATCATAACATGTTTTTCTTTAACTAAGGGGAAAATTTCAATAATAGCAAAATACGCAAAAAAAAGCGTCAAAAGGTTCTCAGGCCTATTGGAACTTTTTTTTGTTTTAAATGTGGTGTGCCACACCGGGCGGGGGAGGGGCCTTCCGGTTCTACAGGAGGCCGTATTAAAACACCCATTTTCCGAGATAAGGGGGGACATAAAAAAGACCGCTTACGCCAGCTATTGGGCGCAATTGATCATTGAGTGGATGGAAGAGGGTCAAAAACACGAGCCCCTCTATTACCTCTTTCAGCATGTCCTTGAAAAACTCGATCAGGGGCATATGTCTGGGGAAGCCCTTTCTATTCTTTTTCAGATGCGATTTATGGAAATGGCTGGTTTGGACCCGAATTTAAATGAATGCAGTATCTGCCGGGTTGAAATGGAGCGAATAAAAAAAAATGAAATCATCTTCGATCTCAAAAAAGGCGGGCTAGTATGCGAAAAGTGTGCATCTGGATCTGCAGGGCCAATATCTCTTTCCAAGGGAACGATTAAGCAGCTTTTGTGGGTTAAAAGCGGTGAGTTAAAAAAGGCAGGAAGGCTACGGTTTACATCTCGGGCGCTAAAGGAAGGGATTGAATTCCTAGAGGCCTTTGTGCCATATCATTTGGGCAAAGAGCCCCGGAGCCTAAAATTTTTGCGGGAAATACGCTAATAGGGGATCACAAGCGAATCCCAAAATAAGAGCCAGTTTAAAAACGTTTCAGTTTGTTCAAGGTCAAGGAAGGCGATCCGCCTGAGGCGGATTAACCACAGGAATACATTTAGTATTTCGAGGATTAAAATTTGAGCCTGACGCATAGATTGGGCAAAATGGGACGTTTTGAAATTGGCTCTAATAAAAAATTTTTACAAGCACATATGTCGGATAAACTGAGGGAAATTCTGGAATGTGGGCGCGTCGAAGGATCGGCGCCATGCAGGATTGACATGGGTGGGACAGTGGATATCCGCACCTTTTATTATGCCCTCCGCCACCTTTATCCTTGTACCTTTAATATTGCCTTAGACTTGAGGACGCGGGTACGCCTTTTTCCCTATCGTGACAGCCTGGTGAAGGTTTCTTCGAAAGGCTTTGAGACCGCGGAATTTCCTCTTGATCG
>JAFDFH010000364.1 GCA_019309945.1 Deltaproteobacteria bacterium | reverse complement strand
TACATGAAAAAGGTGCATCTATTGTCTATTCTCGATTTATCCTCAGTTAAGCTATTTTCATTTTTAGGAACTTGCCATTATTCCAAATAACTGCCGGTGTGGCTAACCGAGAGAAATAAAATCGTCGTGGAGCATATGTAAACCGAAAGGAGGTATAAATTGATAAATTACCAAACCCGACCGATTAAAGTGGATGCTCTACGTGAATTGATGCAGCTGATGGCGGCGGCGGCAGGTTGCGATGCGGAAGCCGCCCGAACAATCGCGGAATCAGCCACATTCCGGACATGCTGAAAGGAAAAATCGATCCATCCGGCAAGCCGAACATCGTTATGGAGGGAGAGACCTTTGCCCTCATCGACGGAAACAACGGCCCTGGTCCTGTAGCCGCTTTCTTTGCCGCCGATGTCGCCGCGAAAAAGGCCAGAGACAAAGGTCTTAGTGTTATCGGCATTCGTCGCAGCCACGACATCTTTCAGGTCGGTCTTTACGTCGAACGTATTGCGAGGCAAGGTTTGATTGGATTCGCCTTCACGGATGATCCCACGCCGGTCATTGCTGCTCTGGGCGGATGCCGCGCCGTTATGGGCTGCAACGCCATGGCGATCGCCGTGCCCACTCAGAAAGATCCTTTTCTGCTGGATTTTTCACCAGTAGCGACGGGCTCCACCCCTGTGCGCTATGCTCGGCGCTACGGGGCTGATTTACCCGAAGGCGTGGCGGTTGACGCAGATGGCAATCCAACCACCAATCCGCATGTGGTTGGCGACGGCGACGGTTATCAGCCTGAAAAGGGTGCCATCCTGCCCGCCGGTAGCAAAGGATATGGCCTCCTTCTCCTGATCGACTTTTTGTCTGGGGCATTGATGGGATGCAACATGGGAACGGACCATTTCACCCAACCGGGTGCGATCAAGGGACATTTTTTCATGGCCATCGATCCCTCAATTTTCGGAAGCATAGATGAATTCCGTCAGGCGGTCAGCAATCGCATCCAGAGCCTGCATGAAGCCCAAACAGCTCCCGGTGTAACCGAAATACGCACACCCGGTGAAGGAAGCTTCAAAAGACGTGAAAAAAGCTTGGCCGAAGGCCAGGTACTGATCGACGTGGAGTTGTGGAAAGACACGCTACGCCTGTGCAATGAATTGGGCGTGAAAGCTCCCTGACTAACTGATTCGACTTCGAAAAGTAGAATGAATCCTGCTGGTTTGTTCCCTGACTGCCGGTATATGAGATCACGTTTTGCTGGAAGAACTTCTTTGGTCAAAAAAAATTTGGAGCCCTTCTATACCTGCATAGCAAGAGAAATGAGATGAAAAATATTTCTTGCCGGGACACGCTACGCTGCCGTCAGAAAGTGCATCCCGTTACCCTTGAAGGGAACTGGGGAGAGCTTTCAAGTCTTGCAAATTCCTTCAAACCACAAGCAGATCGTGAAAAGGGCCGCTCCAGTCTTTGCTCGAACGGATTTTCCAGTGTCAGGCGTTTGTCAGTATATTTCATGATGTGAAAATAATCAGATAAAATCATATTATTCGCAACTGATTATATTTTTATTATTGACCTTACATTTAATTTTGTTTAATAAATACGACAATCGTAATTTTCAGCCTTTTAAAGATTCGCTGTTCTCTGATGATAGAAATTTATATCCTTACAAGTTTGAGATATAGCTGAGATCTTTGATGTGCTATAAATTTCGATCGAATGTTTTAAAACAATTATCGATCCAATCCGCGGCCAACACTCGAATTGCGCGGCCTGTTTTGAAATTTTCGAAATCCGATGCAACCTAACGGATGGATGATCAGATCACCATTGATGAAATGAACCCGGTTTTTTTCGGTTTCGGTGATGTCCGCCCGTCTGTCAATACCAACCGACGATCCCATGGAAAAAAACGTTTTAAAAAGGATATCCGTGATGCAAGTGTTGCAGGCTCGGCAGCATTTGATATTGTTGAATATGCCTCATTTTTGGGTGTAAGCGATATGACTGGTTTACTGCTGGCCGAAATGGTTCTAGAGATGATCGCTGGCGTAGCTTACAGGCGCCAAAACGGGTAATTTCATCCATTCCGTTGTTAAAAGAATACGGTTTGTCACTGAAAAATATAGAAGTAAATCCTCATTAAACATGCCTGTTAATTTATGCTCATAGGGCATTACATAACTGCGTGAAAGTAAATGAGATATTGGGATCAAAAGCACCTCTTTGTAAGGAAAATAGCATCGCCAAAGATTTTTTTTCTTCGGCACTCATTAACGACTCAACAACAAAAAGGAGGAGACACCATGTTTAATTGTAAAAACGCATTGACAAAAATGATGACCGTTGCAGCCGTATTAATCCTTTTAGGGTTCTTAGGCAATCCAATTGCATTGGCAGACATTACAATAAAATGCGGGAGTTATGACACACCTCTTGAACTGACTTTGGAAAAAACCAATGGCGAGTTCGCATCAACCAATATCAAAGCCCAAGTATTTAAAAAGATCGTCGAGAATCAAAGTCAGGGAAGAATAAAGGTTAAAGTCTTCCCAGCAGGCCAGCTGGGCAATGACCGAGAGGCTTTGCTGATGACCAAACAAGGCTCCTTAGAAGCCAATGCCTATCCTGCCAATCCCCTTCCGAATTATGTCCCCGAAACGTTGGCAATTCAGATTCCCTATATGTTTCGGGATATCAACGTGGCCATGCGTGTAATGCAGGGTCCCGAAGCTGACGAACTAGCGGAACTTGTAAGAAAAAAAATGGGGGGTCGGGTTTTAGCCTGGGGTTTTGAAGGACCCTACTATAATATTATGAATACAAAAAAAAGAGTGCGGGTTCCAAGCGACCTAAAGGGTTTGAAGATCAGGGTCATGGAAGCACCCTCAATGATAGAGGTGATCAAGGTGGCTGGCGGAACCCCGACCCCGATTTCTTGGACTGAAGTTTACACCTCTCTCCAGCAAGGTGTGGTGGATGGTATCGAAACCGCAATAGCCTATGTTCGCATGATTAAGTTAGAAGAGCAGATCAAGTATGTCAATATGTCTAACTTTTATCTAGGACCTTCAAACTTCTTAGTGAATGACAAATGGTATTCGTCCTTATCACCGGATGATCAGAAGTTAATTAAAGAAGCTGCTCAAAGAGCCATGACGACATTCATGGGATTGAGTCTTTGGGGAGAAGATCTGATGGTTGAATATTTGCGAGAGCGGAAAGTGGATGTCTATTATCCCACCCCATCCGAAATGAAAGAATGGGAAAACACTCTCAAACCTCATATGATCGAATGGACCAAAAAGCAAATCGGCTCAGAATGGGTGGATAAGTTTCTCAATGCTTCTGAAAGAGTTGAAAAGGAATTGTACGGGAACTAAAAGAAAACCGTTTTGATTGACACTGGCTCAGAGGGAGATTCAGCTCTCCCTCTGAGTTTATTATTAATTTCATCTGGGTATCAAGATTTCTTTCTTAACTTGCACTTTGCTTTCCCTGAAACCTACGTACTAAGTTGGTGAGGTTGTATGCGCAAAATAAATAATTTTCTAATGGGCTTTTGTAAGATTTCACTGATGATCATGGTGCCGATAATGACGGCAATAATTTTTATGCAGGTGCTT
>JAFDFH010000363.1 GCA_019309945.1 Deltaproteobacteria bacterium | reverse complement strand
GAAATTTCGAAGTTATTGTGATCGATGGGAGTCCTGACAGAAACACGATCAATACCATCGCCCATGTGGATGTAAAAAAAGACATAGCTTCAAAAGGCCGTGGAGCGCAGATGAACAAAGGGTTTGCTGTTGCTGAGGGGAACATATTGCTATTTTTACATGCGGATACTATTCTGAGTCACGATGCACTTGATCTCATCCTTATGGCAATGAGACCAAAAGATATTATCGGCGGCGCATTTAAGCTCGGAATCAAATCGGATCGGATGGCGTTTAGAATAATTGAAAAGGCCGTGAATTTTCGTTCCCGAATCACCCGAATACCCTATGGTGACCAGGCCATTTTTATTGAAAAAGAATTTTTTCATCAAGTCGGCAGGTACAAAGAAATCCCGCTGATGGAAGATGTGGAACTGATGAGACGCATTAAGAAAGCGGGCGGGAAAATAGCAATTATTCCACGCCAGGTACAGACCTCGCCGCGCCGATGGGAAAAAGAAGGTATTATTCACTGTACATTGAAAAATTGGACATTGATTACACTTTACTTTTTGGGGATTTCGCCAAAGAAGTTAGCAAGGTTTTACAAATAAAGTTGACTTTACTCCTTTTCGCTTGAACCGTTCGATCAAACTTTGTGATTCAGGAGTTCACCTAAATGTTTGAGGTGAATTTTTTCTTCTTCCGCTAATCCAAAAAAGATTTCCTTTGTTTTTGCTTCTGCGCTTTTGTCTGCATATCGCATATAGAGGTCCATGGCCTGTGCCTCCAGCATCATGGCGATACTGAGTACATCAGCTACGGTCTGGAGGAACGATTTATTTTTTTCCAAAAACTCTTCGGTTGTAAAGCCGCCTTCCATTACCGACGCGTCGATATCACTTTCAAATGTCTTTTGGTCGATAGACGACTGATCAATGTACGGTAAAGTTCGAGAAGTCTGAGTTTATGCTTTTCCTCAAAACCTGCCAGTTTGGAAAGCATAGCGGCCATTTCCGAATCATTCGTTGATTCGGCCATTATGGTGTAAAATTCCCCCAATCCCATTTCCATACCATATGCCAGCCGGATGACCTCTGCCGGCGCCTCATCACCTTTCAGAAGCATCATGCCCATATCTTCCGGACCTTCGGTCGTGAGACCCTGCCAGGCCTTAATACCCCCCGAGAGATTATAAACCTCATTAAATCCCTTACCTTGTAACAGTTGTGCAGCTGCACGGCTGCGCCCGCCAATGGCTCAGTAAGTAATCACCGGTTTTTCAGGATCCAGTTCCCCGAGTCGATTCGGAAGTTCGGTTAACGGGATGAGTTTGGCACCGGGGATGTGGTCATTTTCATATTCTCCTGGCTGCCGAGCCAATTTCAAAACGTCCCATTTTGCCCAATCTCTGCGTCAGGCTCAAATTTTAATCCTCGAAATACTAAATGTATTCCTGTGGTTAAAATTTTCGCCTTCCTTGACCTTGAATAAACTGAAACGTTTTGAAACTGGCTCAGGTTTTGAATTTCATCATTTAACCGGTCGCGTAAACGGCATCACCAGTAAATGGTGAAAATTCAGTTTGTCCTGTTTGGGATAAGCCCCCACGCCCATACGAATTTTATCTTGATTCACTTGGGTTAAAAGCGTACCCAAAATACGGTCCCATATGGAAAAAATCGTTCCGTAATTTGCGTTACGCTCCTTAATCACCACCGAGTGATGAATACGGTGCATGGACGGTGGGACAAATAATATCCAGAAAATGCTTTCCAGCCAATGGGGTACTTTCAAACTGCTATGATGAAACTGAGCACACAATAATAAAGCGCTTTCGAAGATTATGACTCCCAGAAAATCAGCTCCGAGGAAAAAGATTAAGGATATTTTAATTATTGCCGCAATCGCAAGTTCACCCGTGTGGAAGCGCGTGGCGGTTGAAACATCCATGTTCAGATCACAGTGGTGGACGCGGTGGAATCGCCAGAGAAACGGTATTTCATGGTTCAGTAAGTGCCAAACATACAGCATAAAATCCATGAATATGACGGTGATGAACACCCTGACATACGGTGGTAAATTGATCATATTCAGAACACCCAGGTGGTGGTTCGTTACATATGCGATGGTATTGACAATTGATGCAGCGAATATAAGATTCAAGAAAATAGTATTGAAGAGGGTCAGGGAAAGGTTGATCGACCAGCGTTTTAGCTTTGATACCGTGTTTGGTCTATAAGATGCTGTTACTTCAAAAAACAAAAAAAATAAAAGACCTCCGATGGAAAGAAAAAGACGTATGAGTGATGCATCTACTTTTGGCATATATTCCCGTATATTACTATTCAAATTTTTTTTATTGTCATTATAAAGCGATCTTTTTAAATTATCAAGATCCCTGACCTTCAATATGATGGTACATTCGAATTTTATCTAGTGTCCATCCAGAAACGGTCTTTTTGACCAATCTCTGCGTTATGCTCAAAATTTTATCCTCGGAATATCAACTATATGCCTATGGTAAAATTTTTCGCAGGCCTTGATTTCGAACAAAAATCCTCGTTTCTGGACGGACACTATCTATGCTATCTTGACCAAATTATCATAAAAACTCTTTTCAAATGATTTTAAATTGTCTATGAATAGGCCTAAATGACCTGTAAATCAATGAGACTTTTGAAAATGTCTCTTTTGTCCAATTGCTGCGTCAGAGTCAGCTTTTAATCTTGAAATAATTAATGTATTCATATGGTTAAAATTTTTGTTATTCTTGAACAAAAAAATTGAACATTTTTCAAAGGTCTCACAATGAAGTGTATTGACATCCGGGTTCAAAACCCCTCGTTCACCGCTTTTAGTACTTTGTACGTAGTCGAGGATTTTGAAACCGGTTTTATACTAATTCTGCAAGGAGGAAAACATGAACTTTGAATCTTTAGAAGAAATCATCAGTTATGCGATCGAACAAGAAAAGGAAGCAGCTCTATTTTATGAGGAATGTAGTCGCAAAGAACCGTTTACCGGTTCCAAGGCCACTTTGGAAGACATGGCTAAAGAAGAGCGTAATCATCAGGCCATTTTAGAGAATCTAGGTAAAGCAGAAGGAGTCCCGACAGACTATAAATTCAAATGGATACCCGATATGAAACGAAGTGATTACATGGTGGAAATGGAATACGAGCCGGGGATGCATTATACGGACATTTTGCGTTTGGCAATGAAACGGGAAGAAAAGGCCCTGAAATTATATAATGAATTATTGTCAAAATCAGAAGATCCGAATCATAAGAGAGTCTTCAAGATGCTGTGTCAGGAAGAGGCCAAACACAAAAAATTTCTAGAAACATTATATGATGATTATATGGCTTGCCAGGGCGATTAGCGAAGGTAACCCTAAACGAGGGTTATGGGTAGGGGAGAAGTCCGTGACCATTAAAAGTGGTCGAGATTTTAGGAGTTTGACAATCAAAAAGGTAACTTCTCAATATGTTCCGGTAGGCCTGCTGCGTCATCCGCTAATTTTTTTCAATACGGCCAAAACTTGCCGTTAAGGGCGTCTAACAGTGACCCGCGCACGTGATCTAAAATGAGTGTGTCGCTTAGCACAAACAGGCTACAATCAACAATTTGTGCTGTTCGGATCACTGTAAGCCGCCCTAAACGGCTTCAAACAGTTGCCCGCTTTGAAAAAAATGACCGGATGACTCCGCTGGTAGGTTTAACCATAAGTTTTTGAGAAGTTACTAAAAAAGCACTCCCTGTGAGTGCTTTTTTAATTTATGGAATAACGGTGAGGTTTTTTGGAAAGGTTAAGAATAGAAGGTCTTCGCTTTCACACCATTGGACCCGTTAATCTGATCGTTGACCGGTCGGAATGTATTGGCATAACCGGTCCGTCCGGGGTCGGAAAGACCCTTTTTTTGAGGTCCGTCGCAGATATGGCCCCCCATACAGGCAAGCTTTTTCTCGATCACACCGAATCCAACGAGATGACCGGGCCTGAATGGAGGAAAAAAGTAGGATTGCTTCCTTCTGAAAGCAGCTGGTGGTTTGATACCGTGGGAGAGCATTTCAATTCGGTGGAAGAAAAATGGTTCAAGGCCCTTGGGTTTGACGGGCAGGTTATGAAATGGGAGGTTAGCAGACTCTCCAGCGGTGAACGTCAGCGTTTGGCATTGCTGCGTCTTCTTTGCAATCATCCGAAGGTCCTTCTGCTTGATGAACCCACCGCAAATCTCGATTCTGATAACATCAGGCAGGCTGAGAGATTTCTTTCAGACTACCGGCTTGGAACTGAATCGTCAGTGATTTGGATCAGTCATGATATCGCACAGTTAAAAAGGGTTTCGAGTTGTTGTTTTATTTTAAAGGACAACCAACTTTTAAAAATATAGGTATTTGAAAACAATGCAATTTATTCCGTTATCCCCCTTGGACCTATCCATTGCGGCACTCCTGGTGGTTGTACTTGCTCTTTTTTCGGCAGGCATGCATCTAGGCCTCACGCGGCAGATCGTGGTCGCAGGATTGCGTACAACCGTACAGTTGTTGCTGATCGGCTTGGTCTTGAAATCTCTTTTTGCCGGTGTTCATATCGGATGGCTGACGTTAATTGCACTTGTTATGCTGCTGGCTGCCGGGCGTGAGGTGATGGTGCGTCAGAAGAGAAGGTTTGCCGGGTGGTTTGGGTTTGGCGTCGGAACACTCTCCATGTCAATTTCTTCTT
>JAFDFH010000362.1 GCA_019309945.1 Deltaproteobacteria bacterium | reverse complement strand
AATAGTTTCCTCTGAAGCTGCAAAACTCCTGCCGATTTTTATTCCCCTAATTTTCTTGATCAGATCAGCTATCATCGCAAAATCCGCAGGATAGTTGAATCTGTTTTTGACAACCCAGACCGATTTTCCTTTTTCGAGCATGACCGTGCCATCAGGGCTCTCAATGGTAATAGCAGCAATTTCATTGACAGGCAGACGGTAGAATAGTTGTTCTCCCAAAGCGGTTTGCTTTTTTTCAGGTTTGCTTCGGCTGGAGATGAAAATCGCGAAAAGAGAAAGCGTACACGCAATAATCAGAAGAATTATAAACGTCTTTGATTTCATAATTTCCTTTTAACGCATTTAAAACAGATGCTACATCGAATTTTTCTATTGCGCTTTGCGCCTTTTATAGAGTCCGTAGATGATCCCCGTAATACTGATTAGCAGAGGCATCAGAAAAATATTGACAAACTTTACCCGATTGCCCAAAGATTCGATGTTTACCCTTAAGTTTCTTCGGACGTCCTTGAGTTCTTTGTTTATTCTCTGTTTTTCCTGCTGAAATTTCTTTATCTCAGTTTCTTGTGCTTGACTGATGATAAAGTTTTGGGATGAATCTTTTTGCAGCTCGAGTTGCCTCAGCCGCTGGTTGGTTGCCTCTACTTGACGGACAAGTTCCTGTTCTCTGATTAACCATTTTGCCTGAGCCTTTTCCTCAAGTGCCTGGACACGCGTAAAGGGCCTTTCAAATTTTCCCCGTGATCGGATACTGATAAGTTCCTCACTACCGACAAGCATTTCACCGGCATTTAGAAGAAAGTTGAGGTTGTCATTGAAAATCCTTGATATATCAAATCCCAAAAAGTTCTGTTTGTGGACATAATATCCGTCGAAAAGCATATCGGCATCAGCAACAATGATTATCGCGGATTTAGCATTGCCGTTTATGAGACTTTTTTCGGTTACGGCCGTCATTTTATCCAGAGGTTCATCATCATGACCTTGTGGATTTTCATCATCATCTGTGGGCTTACCCTCGGGAAAGGCTGTTTTGAAAACCCCCCTGATTTTTACTGCAAGATCATATTTTTCGTTTGACGACGTGAAATCACGACGTATTTCATCGGTGCTATAACGCGCTTTAAAACTATCTGTAAGGGCGGAATTGACGCTGGATTGGAGTAAGGGTTCATATTCAAAACCGCTTTCAGGAATTTTTTTTATGACCCCGGCTACCGGCAAAAGGATGGTTTCAAGATTGGCGGTTATAATATCACTGGGGTTGAATGATTCCGGCCCCAAGGATAACCATAGCGGGTTATCTTCCGGCCGGTTGCCGGATGTCATGAGTCGGGTGGAATTGTTCATATCGATCAATACTTTGGACCTGTCCATGGTAACGCCCCACGCGGTGAACAGTTTTTTCAAAGACGAAGCCCCGGTTCGGTCCGGAGAGGCATCCATTACCGCAAGCGGGTCCGCAAACACGATAACATTGCGACCGCTGAGGACATACTGATCCACTGCATACTGGAGGGTCTCACTTAGGCCTTTGGGATGAACCAGAATAAGGAGATCCACATCAGCGCCGACGGTTTTCGAAGAAAGGCTGATTTCTTCGACGTTGTAAGTCTTTTTCAGTTCACTGATAAATAGCCAGGGAGACATGAATCGGGAAGGGTTTGGCATGCCGAATTGCGCGGGGCGGCTTCCAAATATCGGGAGTCCACTGATAATGCCGATTTTTAAATTTTTCGGGGACTGAACTCGGGCGACCATTCTCGTTATGTCGTACTCCAGATGATTTTCGTCGGTCGGATCCATCATGGCTATGGTTTCTTCCTGGTCCGCAGCCATTACCACAAGTCCAAAATAAATTCTCTCTCCGGTAGGGAGATCAATTCCTTCAATTCCGTATTTCTGGGCCCATTCTTCCTCCTCGGAATCGATGACAGGGTCGAATATTTCGATCCGGATCTTACCCTTGCCCTGATATTCATACTCGAATAGAAAGTCGATCATTCGGCGTGCATAGGTTTTTATATTCACCGGGATATTTGGATTATTTTTGCTGTAAAACACTTTTATGGTAACATCTTCGGTCAAATCAGTAAGGATTTGCCTGGTGCCGCTGGAAAGAGAGTACAGCTGGTCCTGGGTGGCATCCCACCGCAAATTCGTGCGGGCAAAGATAAGATTAACCAGAATAAGTATGAGCAACAGCAGAACCACTCCGCCCGCTGAGACAAGTGATCCGCCAAAAACTTTTTCCTTATCTTGCATATTTTTTTTGCCTCCGCATGTAAATGTTCAGGGAAACATCCCGATCAGATTCTGATGTAATTATTAACAAATCGGTAATGCTCCCATGTTCAGCGGGTTTCCGAGATTTCCACGCTTCCGCCAAGCGGTGTGTGTTGTCTATGGTGTGATCAGGTTGTGCGCCTGTTCTGCAATACCACGCCATTTACAAACAACATGAAGATAATAACTGAAAGATAGTATATTAAATCCCGAAAATCGAGGACTCCCCTTGTTATGGAATTAAAGTGGGGCAGAAAGCCCAATTCATAAACCATATTAAGCAGCCAGACCGGCGCCCAGCCGGAAAAAACTTCAGTGACCGGTGGATAACCGGCCAAAACAAAGAACAGGCAGACTACGACAGCCATGATGAAGCTGATGACCTGGCTCCGTGTGAGGGATGATGTCATTATTCCAATACTCAAAAATGCGCCGGCAAGCAGGAAGCTCCCCATATAAGCACAAAGGATTGTACCCAAATCAGGGTTACCCAGGTATATGACCGTTACAACGATCGGGAATGTGAGGGCCAGGGAAATGCCGATAAAAATCCAGGCAGCCAGAAACTTACCAAGAATGGCCTCCGTTACGGTAATCGGGAGCGTCAGGAGCAATTCGATGGTTCCCGAACGCCTCTCCTCCGACCAAAGCCTCATTGCGATGGCAGGAACAAGGAACATGTAAAGCCACGGATGCCATTCGAAAAAACTTCTCAGGTCAGCCTGCCCAATCTCAAAAAAATGGCTGACATAGAATGTGAAAAAACCCGACAAAATTAAGAATATTACAATAAACACATAGGCAACGGGTGAACCAAAATATCCGCAAAGCTCCCTTTTAAAAATCGCTTTTACAATGTTACCAGACGCTATTGTTCGCATAGGGCTCCTTTTAGAATTTTATAGGTATGTTTACCGCTAAGCTCAGAAGAAATGGTCCTGATTGCCCGCTTGAGACCTTACCTAGTGTCCGTCCAGAAACGAGGATTTTTGTTCGAGATCAAGGCCTGCGAAAAATTTTACCGCAGGCATATAGTTGATATTCCGAGGATAAAATTTTGAGCATAACGCAGAGAT
>JAFDFH010000361.1 GCA_019309945.1 Deltaproteobacteria bacterium | reverse complement strand
GGCGATAATTTTTCGGTGGCACTTATGTGCATCGTGTTCAAAGCAGAGCAGTGCGATTTTTTTTCCAGAATTAACTATTTTATATAATTCGTTTATTTGTTCAGTTTTGTCACAAATTTTATTTTTGTATTCTTCGAAAAACTTCTTATAGTCACCTGTCGATAAAAGTTTTGAACGCATCTCTTTTGAGGTGCCCAACTCACGACAACTTATATATTCGATATTATTCTTGGCAAGCGATTCATTTAGACTAGTTTTTGAAAAACCTTTTTTACGGCTTAACGGGAGTTGCCTTACATCGGCAATCACATTAATTTCATAGTGTTGCAACCAGGCCAAAAAGGCTTTCTGGTTTAACCCTTCATAACCTATTGTATATATTTGCATATGTTTACACCGCTATATAATTATAGTAAGTTTATATACCGAAAATTTTATTTTGTAAATGTTTTATAATTGCTAAAACATTACTATTATAAATTTAACTGTGAACGGATATGCCTGAATGATTCAAAAGAAAGCAGGTCGTCTATTGGGGGAATGGGGACGTTGGTGAAAAGTTGACATATAGAGGAACTGGATTGGGATCTGGACGCTATAAGCCGAAGCCATGATCTGACCACGACAACTGGCTGATATGATATTAAATAACCATGAGAATAAGGCTGAGAAGGATATAGGGTATTGATATATTGATTGATCTGATAAGATTCGTCGACTATTCAGATTGGTATGCTATTGATGAATCCAGCGCCCAATTAAGCGCTGGACGCTGACTGTGGTTTAGCTGGCGCTAAACCACAGCAGGGGGAATATTGCGACGTCCGTGACAATTAAATATATACAAACTCTTGCCGGACCAAATTAACCTATTGAAAATCAACAGATCAGATGCTAAATGAGGAGTAGTTTAGAGTCTTAGAGCCGCCTTTTTGATGGCAAAAAAGCGGTTTTAAGAAAAAGCGCTTAAAAGGACTTGACGGGCTTGATTCGATCGTTGCGGGTTGGTTGAAATACTTCAGCCTTTTACCTTCAACCTAAACACCTAATATGTCCAGGAGATTGACAATGGCTAACTTTAAGAGTCGGGTTGCGTTTGTAAAAACAGAGGATCGAAAATCCGCTGTTCTCTCGTCAATAAAAACCCTGAATATCAACCCTGCCAAAAACAAAGATGTTCTGATTAAGCCTAATTTCAACACCGCAGATCCGGTTCCCGGATCGACCCATAACGATACCCTGGTATCTCTGGTTGAAGCAGTCTGGGCAATGGGTGCCAAATCTATCAGCATTGGTGAACGAAGCTACCCGCTGACCCGCGTGGTAATGGAACAAAAAGGTATCATCCCGCTCATGAAAAAACTGGATGTCAAGATCATTAATTTCGACGATCTGGAACGAAAAGACTGGGTGGAGGTCAAGCCCGAAGACAGCCACTGGCAGAACGGTTTTAGAGTTGCCCGCCCGATTCTCGAAGCCGAATGTCTGATTTCAACCTGCTGCCTCAAAACTCACCAGCACGGCGGGGTTTTTACCATGTCGTTGAAACTGCATGTCGGCGTAGTTCCGACGAGTCGGCACGGTTTTGAATACATGCGGGAACTGCATGGGTCAGCCTATCAGCAAGAGATGATCGCGGAAATCAATGCGCCCTTCAAGCCCGACCTGATTGTTCTGGATGGGATTGAAGCCTTTGTGGACGGAGGCCCGGCGAACGGAAAGCGCGCCAGGGGCGACGTATTTCTGGCATCGGATGACCGGGTTGCCATTGATGCGGTTGGGGTGGCCGTTTTAAAGTCGCTGGGCAGTAACAATCAGATCATGCGGCCAAAGATTTTTGAACCAAAACAGATTGCCCGGGCGGTTGAGCTCGGCCTGGGGGCTGCATCTCCCTTGGAAATCGAAGTGGTTGCCGCCGACAACCAAAGCCTTGAATATCGGAATCGTGTAGTGGAAGTATTAAATAATGTGGGACTTCCGGGACGGGACGCCCCTTAGATTACAAGTTTCTATTTTCAGTAGAAGGTTTGGTGCTTATAAGATTATACTTTGACTAGAGGATTTCTGCCCTTTTGGCGGTAATGGAATTAACGTCATGAATGCTGTAAATCGTGTAAAAATAAAACCGGGCCTGCATGTTTTAATAGTATTAAAGAAAGACCAGCGATCCGGAAAATTAACGAAAGGTATAGTGAAGGACGTTCTGACAAAGGCCCTTTCTCATCCTCATGGTATTAAAGTCCGTTTGGAAAGTGGTGAAATTGGGAGGGTAAAGGAAGTATTAGATTAAGAGGGCATTGGACGGTATGTAGGGGGATATATTGATTGACCTGATAAAATTCGTCAACTATTCAGATTGGTATGCTATAGATGAATCCAGCGCCCAATTATGCACTGGACGCTGACTGGAAGAAGTGATATGCATTCTCCAGTATATGTCCGGTCTGAGGTAGTTTTGGGCCACATATGCATGATATCCCACTTTCTTAACAGCATTATCTACCAGACCTCCCGCCCCATATTGATGCCGATGGACTCTGCGGTTCGGATCAACTGGGATGTTTTCGGTACCCTCCGGACTTTTCCCGCCAGGTCTTTTAAGGGGACCAAAACGACATCAGGCGTTTTAAGAGACACCATGTTTCCGAATTTTACTTTGGATGCCGCTTCTACGGCATAACTCCCCAATCGTGTACCTAAAACCCTGTCAAAAGCGGTGGGAGATCCCCCCCGTTGAATATGGCCGAGTACTGTTGTTCGCACTTCAAGATCAATGCGCTCTTTTATTTGTTCGGCAAGATAAATCCCCACACCGCCTAACTGGGGCACTCCCTGTAATCGATCCATGGCCGTCGCCTGTGTGATGAGATCTCCGCCCTCTTCAAAGGCGCCTTCCGCAACCATGATAATGCTGAAGGGACTTCCGCCATCTTTCCGGAGCTGTATTTTCTTCACGACATTTTCCACCTTATACGGTATTTCCGGTATCAAAATGATATGGGCTCCGCCGGCAATACCCGCCTCCAAAGCAATCCAGCCCGCATTTCTTCCCATAACCTCCAGAATCATAACTCTGTCATGGCTGCGTCCCGTTGTATGCAGACGATCCATCGCATCGCAGGCTACCTGAACGGCGGTCTGGAATCCGAATGTATAATCTGTTTTATCCAGGTCGTTATCTATGGTTTTCGGGATGCCGATCACCGGAAGACCCTTTTGATAAAGTTTATACCCGATCTCCAGTGATCCTTCCCCGCCGATAACAACCAGGCAATCCAGTTCCAAATGATTAAAATTTTCTACTGCTTTGTCCGAATACTCATTCACCTGGATGTTACCCGTGTCGTCATATTACTTAAATTCAAAAGGATTCC
>JAFDFH010000360.1 GCA_019309945.1 Deltaproteobacteria bacterium | reverse complement strand
GGAATGGATAAGAAAAAAAGGATAATATTAACCGGAGAAACGCCCTCATCCTCTGCACCACCGCCGGGATGCAGATTTCATACGCGCTGTCCTGAAGCTATGGAGATATGCAGGAAAAAAGTCCCGCAAGAAACAAAATTAAGAACGCGGCAGGTGTGGTGCCATTTGTATGGGGGACAGCCGATGTAAGGAGACCTTTGCAAAACGGCACTTTTTGCCCGATTTCTGCGTCAGGCTCAAATTTCAATCCTCGAAATATTCAATATATTCCTGTGGTTGAAATTTTCGTCTTCCTTGAACGCGAACAAAAATTACCATTTTTCAAAGGTCTCGTAAGCTGTCCCGGGCTATTATTCGGTGGATGGTGATTTTGCTTCAGCCTCAGCGGCAGCCTGTTTGGCTTCAAGGGCCGCCATCAAATCCTTTACTGCAAGAATTTTCTGGTTGATCAGCCGGGCCTGAGTTTCATCTAGTTTCAGTGTAGACGCCTCTTCCAGATACCTCAAGGCCGTTTTAAAGTCTGCCAAAGTATTTTTGCTGGAAGCTACGGCGGCTTTATACAGGAGAATCATCGCGTCGATGCTGTTTAAACGGGAATACGCAGCATTGCGAAGATTTTCCGTGGTTGCGAAAGACAGGGCCTTATTCAGATACAATTTGATCCCCTTAAAATCCGGCATGTCCGCCACACCCAGAAGGGCATCCGCTTTCTCAATGTAATAATTGAATACAAGGGGTAAGGCTTCATTTTTAGAATAAACCGCTTGCGTTGTTTCCGGAGGTGTAGCGCCGGGCAGAGCGATAAGCAACCCTTCACCCATGGGGGCAAATCGGCCTTGCCATATTTCAACCGCACCATCTACAGTTTTGACGTAATAATTAGACCGGTTTGAAATGCTGGCACCGATAATGATTGCAACCAGGAAGACAAATCCGGCCAGAAAAAATTTCAATGTCCTTTCCATTGGATCTGGCCCTTGCGTATCTCCGGGCGGTTGATAGGTGTCTGCGAAAGTGGGTAGCGGTTCCTGCCTTATTTCATCAGCATCTTTTTCAACGGCACTTTTTGCGGGGAAAGCCGCGAAATCAAATTTTTTAAATAACAGGGGTTTTAATCTTTGGGCTTCTTCTTCATTTGCATCTGAAATAATCGGTGGCGCGGTATAACCCGGGAGAGATTTTTCGTCCAGATCGACCCTGAACAACTTTTCGGGCTTCCAGACGTCAAATTTTTTTAAAACCAGATCTTTGGTCGTAAATTTCTTCTTTTTTATAACAGCAGCTTTTTTAGTTCCTGTCTTCGGTACACTTTTTTTGGGTTGCGTTGCGGCTCTGGCCTTTGGGGCAGTCTTTTTCACATCGCCGGTTTTTTTCGTGGGTGTTCCTTTTTTAACGGCCTCTTTTTTGGGGGATGCTGTTTTTTTCTTCGCGGTCGACTTGATTAAACTGTTTTTTCCCATGAAACACCTTTTTATTTAAAGAATTTTTTTATATAATGAGCCCGTTTCAAAACGTTTCAGTTTGTTCAAGGTCAAGGAAGGCGAAAATTTTAACCACAGGAATACATATAGTATTTCGAGGATTAAAATTTGAGCCTGACGCAGAGATTGGGCAAAATGGGACGTTTTGAAATTGGCTCTAATGGGTTCGTGATAAATATGCAAAGAGGACTTCAAAACTCCACATACGAAACATTAAACCCGTGATGAAGTCCTCATTGTATTACGATTCCCACATATCGGATCAGGATTGCTTTGTAAACATTTTTTTAAGTATGCCATCGTCTAAAATAACAGGTGCATAATGAATCTTGATAAATCTGTCACAAAAAAAGAATGTCTTGTGAATGCCCTTAAACAATATGAATCGCTGGCAGTCGCCTTTTCAGGGGGTGTGGACAGCACTTTCCTTCTGGCCGTGGCTCATGACGTATTAAAAAAGAAGGTTATTGCATTAACAGCAGATTCTCCGGTACATCCACCCCAAGAAAGGGCCCATGCCGTCGAACTCGCAAAAAGTTTTGGTGTCGAACATATCGTAATAAAATCAAGGGAAATGGATAATATCGATTTTGTTGCGAACCGGAAGAACCGATGTTACGTTTGCAAAAAACTTCTTTTCGAGGACATCTTAAACCTTGCAATGGAAAGGGGAATCAGACTGGTGGCCCATGGCGCAAACGTGGACGATCTTCGAGATTTTCGCCCGGGATTCAAAGCTGCCGAAGAGATGGGGATTGTATCGCCGATGGTGGATGCGGGGCTGACCAAGGAGGATATCCGCCGACTTTCAAAAGAGATGAATCTGCCAACATGGGACAAGCCCTCTATGGCCTGTCTTGCCACCAGGATTCCCTATGGAACCCCCATATCCCTGGATGCTCTTGAAATGGTAGATAAGGCCGAAAATTTCATCACCTGTCTCGGTTTTATGACGTGTCGCGTCAGACACCATGGTAAAGTGGCAAGAATTGAGTTAAGTCACCGGGATTTCAATAAAATAATGAATGAAGAAATTCGAGATAACGTTATCCTGGCATTAAGAAAAATTGGCTTTTCCCATATCGCTGTGGATATGGAAGGTTATATCCAGGGAAGCATGAACAGATCTGAAAATTGCGATTTGCTGCGCGGATAATCCCATTCCAACCTGGTGCACAAAAAATTGTGCAGAGGTGCCCAACTTTTTGTGCGCTTTTTTCGTACGCCAGCCCTCCATTGTTCACTTCTTTGAAAATAAACTACGGTTCGGTTTTACCTATTACTAATTCCTGAAAATTCTTGAGCATCAGTGTTTCGGATACTTCCTAACGAAGCGTCTTGCCTCCATTGCAGCCTTTTACTTAAAAAGAAAATATAAGAAGTCACGATTTGGCATGAAAATTGATGATATTTTTCGTAACTTCTCAAAAACTTATGGTTAAACGGTTAAACTTAACAGCGGATGGCGCAGCGGGCCTACCGGAACATATTGAGAAGTTACTATTTTTAGATTTGTCAGG
Source organism: Deltaproteobacteria bacterium (assembly GCA_019309945.1). Classification (GTDB taxonomy): domain Bacteria; phylum Desulfobacterota; class Desulfobacteria; order Desulfobacterales; family JAFDFH01; genus JAFDFH01. The sequence goes on along the minus strand of JAFDFH010000360.1, from coordinate 4,969 downwards.
GAAAATCACCCAAAGCGAAATGGGGAACCAAGATGAAAAAAATTCTGGTGGTCGATAATGATAAGAAATTCTTGAAGTTTATGGAATATATCCTTTTAGAAGCCGGACATCGGGTCGTAACAGCGGATGATGGTTTGTCTGCCCTGGATGTTCTCAAGTCCTATACACCGGATATTGTATTTGTTGATATAATAATGCCGAATATCGATGGAAAGCAACTTTGCAAGATCATTCGTGGAATGCAAAAATTAAAAGATGTTTATCTTTTCATTCTTTCCGCTATTTCAGCCGAGGAAAAGATGAGTGCTTCGGATTTGGGAGTTCATACATGCATCGCCAAGGGACCGTTTAATGAAATGAGGCAAAATATACTCGACGTTCTTGATCAAACCGACCAACCAGCCCCACGGGTATTGTCAGAAGAAGTCATTGGAATAAAAAGTATCTATCCCCGGCGAATTACGACGGAGCTACTTGGTGTTAAAAAACATTTCGAGATGATACTCGAGACGATGTCTGATGCTATTTTAGAAATTAATTCTTCGGGAAGAATTGTTTATGCCAATCGAATGGCCCTATCTTTGAGCAATAGGTCGATGGAAGAGCTGCTGGGGAGCTATTGGGTCGAACTATTTTCGGGCGTTGCCCACCAGCGAATCGTTGAACGCATGCGAACAACGGACGGCGTCCTGAAGACCGCCGCTGAGGACGAACCGCTGCATCTGAATGCCCATTGGGTTAAACTGAATATTCTTCCGATTAATCAAGATGGTACTAATAAAATCGTTATTTTAAACGACGTGACCGAGCAAATGATGAAGGAGGCGGCCCTCCGTGAAAGCAAGGATCTATATCAAAGGTTATTTGAAAATACAGGCGCGGCGACCGTGACCTTTGGAGATGATCTGATGGTTACAAAATGCAATGAAGAATTCGCAAAACTCAGCGGTTATTTAAAAGAAGACATTGAAGGCAAGATGAAATTGTCTGATTTCGTTCACCCTGCTGATTTGAACATAATGAAGGATGGTTACAGGAAAAGAGGGCAAGGTGAAAAAGCACCGGCGGTATATGAATTCAGATGGATCGGCAAGGACAGAAAAACGAGATACATGTTAAACAGGATTGCCGTTTTTTCGGATACATCGGAAAGAATTTCATCACTAATTGATATCACGGACCGCATTGAAGCCGAAAAAGATCGCAAACAGCTGGAAGTGAAGCTTTGGCAAGCACAAAAAATGCAGGCCGTCGGGACACTGGCCGGAGGAATTGCCCATGACTTCAACAATATTCTTGCAGGCATTATTGGCTATACGGAGCTTGCCGATTTGCATCTCGACAATGGCAGTAAGGCGAAGGAATGCTTGAGGCAAGTATTAAATGCCAGTGAACGCGCCAAAGGACTGGTTAAACAGATCCTCACATTCAGTCGACAAAGTAAACAAAAACAGGTACCCGTTCCGATCAGTCCCATTATCAAAGAGGCGTTGAAACTACTGAGGGCCAGCCTCTCTACCAACATCGAAATACGTGAGGACATTGCACGCAATCTTGGATTGGTTGAAACAGATCCGACCCAAATCCATCAAGTGCTGATGAATCTCTGTTCCAATGCGACCCATGCCATGCAAGCCAAAGGGGGTATTTTAGAAATAAAACTTTCAAGAACAGAAATTGATGCAACTTTTGCAAAGCAGAGCGAGATCCGACCCGGTCCATACGTGTGTCTAGCGGTAAGTGATAAGGGGCATGGGATACTTCCTGAGATGCTTGAGCGGATATTCGATCCTTATTATACCACCAAAGAAGACGGCGAGGGAACAGGTCTGGGATTAGCTGTCGTTTACGAGATCGTCAAGAAATGCAACGGAAGCATCATCGTCGAAAGTGAAATCGAAAAGGGAAGCACTTTTTATGTTTATTTTCCAATAGTTGGAAATGAAAAGGACGAGATAATAAAAAACGAAACTGGTAGATATTGGCAAAGAGAAACTGGAGCATCTTGGATATAACGTGTCGGCAACAAACAGTAGCAAAAAGGCCTTAGAACTTTTTCGGGAGCAACCCGAGCAGTTTGATATGCTCATTACCGACATGACGATGCCGTATATGACCGGCGCGGAACTGGCCGAAAAATTTATGAAGATTCGCCCAGATATTCCGGTTGTCCTATGCACAGGCTATAGCGAGACACTCACAGAAGAAAAGTCCAGGATCATGGGTATCCGCGAGTATTTAATGAAGCCACTTTCAATCATTGATCTGGCCAAAACCATACGTCGGGTGTTGGACAACAGGTCCTATTGACCCCCAGCGACGCGATCTTTTTTTTACTTCATTTTCCAGACCGGTTGCCGTTTCTTTAAAAATGCATCCACCCCCTCTTTGGCATCCTCGGTGACACAAAGGGCTGCAAACATTTCATTGGAGTATTCCAGTGCTTTTCCAAATTCCATGTCCGCCATGTGATAAAATGTCTGTTTTCCCATTTGAAGGGCCAGGGGACTTTTTTTAGCAAGCTTGTTTGCAAGGGACATGGTGGCTTCATCCAGTTGATCCATCGGTACGACTTTATTGACAAGACCCCATTGTTCAGCAGTCCGCGCATCGATCATGTCGCCCGTCAGCAGCATTTCCAGGCAGCGCTTGCGGCCCAACGATCTGGACAAAGGGACCGCCGGTCCCATGCAGAAAAGCCCCACATTAATTGCGCTAGCAGCGATTTTGGTGTTCTCGGCGACAACTGCCAGGTCACAGACGGCGATAACACCGGCTCCATTGGCCACAGCATAGCCGTGAGCAGAGGCGATCACCGGTTTTTTCATTTCAACAATGATATGGGCCATTTGTTCCATTAGTTGCACCCATTCCCGGTATTCCTGAAGAGATTTTTCGATAAATTCCGACACATCAATCCCCACACAAAAGGCTTTGCCTGCGCCTTTGATAACAAGGACTCGAATCTCTTGGTCATTGTCCATTTCCAATAACGCCTGGTTCAATTCGGTGGCCAGTTCCGTGCTGAATGTATTTAAGTGGTCGGGACGATTAAACGTGATGATTCCTACGTGATTTTTCCGGTCGGCGATAATCGTTTTATAAGTCATGTGAAACCTCCTGTTGAAGCGTAAATAAAATAATAGTCTGAATGCCAGGATGTATTTAAACATTAAACAACCTGGTCCTCTGGGCCAGGTCAGAGGCAGTTGGCTATGCCGTGAAAAGGACCGACAAGAATACAGAATTCAGTAGACAGAATTCAGAACGAGGTATTCGCCTTCGGCTCAACCGGAAAATATAAAATGTATAGGCGCGACGCAACATCATTCTATTCTGACTCCTGACTTCTGGCTTCTGAATTCTGTGTTTCAACGCTGGATGTTGCTAAAAGCCCTTTCCAAGGGCAAACCAAAGCCTGGTCGTCTGGGCAAGGATTCTTTATTACCATATTTTATTTATAGAGTAAAGTGGAAACAGGTATAAACCTTCCCCTGTAAAGGTTTGGCGATGGATAAGTCGATCGGATTGTCCGTATCAGCGCCTCATTTTTTGTGTTAATATTCCTTGACAATATAGATGTTAACACTTATCTTGCGTAAGTCTTTTGAGTATATACTCATAAAGGAGTGTTGATGGTACGGCCTCAAAAAAATCGCATTGTCGCCTTTAGACCGGATGTCAGTTACTTCAAGCCAAGGGGAATCCCGATGGTCGACCTGGAGGAGGTTCGCCTTACGGTTGATGAACACGAAGCCATAAGGCTCGCAGATTTTCTTGACATGTCTCACGAGGAAGCGGGGGCACACATGGGCGTTTCCAGAGCAACCTTTGGTCGAATCATACAACGGGCACGGAAAAAAGTGGCAAACGCGCTGATTAACGGAAAGGCGATACATATTGAAGGCGGTAGCTACAGAATTATCAGCGAAAAACGAATCTTTATGTGCCGGAGTTGTAATTACCAATGGGAAGAACCCAGAGGTACCGGGAGGCCGAAACATTGTCCGTCATGCAATGACGAGAATTTATTACGTATCTCAGAGCGTGATATCAAAAAACCATAAGGAGCTAAAAAACAATCATGCGAGTTGCGATTACATCATAAGTAAAGAGCTAACATCTGAAATAGACCCGCGCTTTGGAAGGGCGGCCTATTTCATCATTGTTGATCCGGAAACAATGGAAAATGAGGTTGTTGAAAACACCCAGAATTTAAACCTTGCCCAGGGGGCTGGAATCCAGGCCGGCAAAACAATTGTCGATAATAATGTCGATGTGGTGATCACCGGGAACTGCGGTCCAAAGGCATTTCGGGTTTTACAAAGCGCCAATATCAAAATTATTACCGGGGTAACCGGCCCAATTATGGATGCCATTGTGAAGTTCAAAGACGGGACACTGCAAGCGACTCAACAAGCCAATGTGGAAGGTCACTGGGTGTAAGGAGTCTTCGTAACTCCTCAATATGTTATGGTAGGCCCGCTGCGCCATCCGGTAATTTTTTTCAATACGGCCAAAACTTGCCGTTAAGGGCGCCTAACATTGACCCGCGCACGTGACGTAAAATGAGTGTGTCGCTTAGTACAAACAGGCTGCAATCAACAATTTATGCTGTTCGGGTCTATGTAAGCCGCCCTAAACGGCTTCAAACAGTTGCCCGCTTTGAAAAAAATTACCGGATGACTCCGCTGATAGGTTTAAACATAATTTTTTGAGAAGTTAGGATCTTCGCCTTTGTGGAGGCAATCCGGTTGCGTTTCAGTAAATGACTTGACCGGGGATGTTGAATGATTATTTTAAATAAATTAAAGTTTTTACAAATTCATCAAAAAATATAGGGGAGCTAATTATAATGGTGAAAATTCAAGAAAGTGTCGAGGCTGCCGGGCAAAAGAACCCCCAGGCCGAACAAGACGCCGCGGTAAAAGCCTCTTTACAAAAAATAAAACACAAATTTATGATTATG
>JAFDFH010000359.1 GCA_019309945.1 Deltaproteobacteria bacterium | reverse complement strand
TATGCTCCGGGCCGAGATGGTCGATTCGGCCATCGCACTGGCATTCGAAAGACTCCCTGAAGTGATTACAGATGAAGACTCCCTGAAATTCGTTGATATATACCTGAACAGAACATTGACAAAATTTTAATACTGACGATTTCGTAAAAAGTCCAACTTCTGTGTTGTGCTGCATTTCGCAATCATTCAACGTACGATAAGTACGCCTCATGATTACAAAGTTTGCACGCCTTAAATTTGAACTTTTTACAAAACCGTCTAAATCGGACTTTTTACGAATTCATCAATACTAGATGGGGTCAAAAACAATTGAATCCCCTTTGACACTCGCCCTAATTCGGGTTTTTTCCTTAACATCCCCTTTTAAGATTTCCATGGCGAGCGGATTTTCAATGTACTTTTGAATCGCCCGCTTTAAAGGACGCGCGCCGTAGGCCGGATCATAGCCCTTTTCGGAAAGAAATGACCTGGCCGTATCCGAGAGCTCAAGCTCAATGTGGTTTGCCGCAAGTCGTGTACAGAGCCTATTGATCTGAATATCTACGATTGCGCCAATTTGATCCGGACTAAGGTTGTGAAAGATAATGGTTTCATCTATTCGGTTCAAGAATTCGGGTTTAAAATTCGCCCGGAGGGCCTCGATTACCCGGACCTCCATCTCTTCATGCCCTGCTGGTCCGAGTTCCTGTATCCATTGGCTCCCCACGTTGGATGTCATGATAATAATGGTGTTTTTAAAATTGACCGTCCTTCCGTGTCCATCGGTCATGCGACCGTCATCCAGAATCTGGAGAAGTACGTTAAACACTTCAGGGTGCGCTTTCTCGATCTCATCAAAAAGTACAACCGCATAGGGCCGCCGGCGTATCGCCTCTGTTAGGTATCCGCCTTCTTCGTAACCCACGTAACCCGGGGGTGCCCCGATGAGTCTCGAAACCGAATGTTTTTCCATGTATTCGGACATATCTACCCTTACAATTGCCTGCTCATTGTCGAATATAAATTCTGCCAGGGCTTTAGCCAGCTCTGTCTTGCCGACGCCTGTGGGACCCATGAAAATAAATGATCCAATCGGTCGATTTGGATCCTGTAATCCGGAACGGGCCCGACGCACAGCGTTCGATACAGCTAAAATCGCCTCTTTTTGGCCAATCACGCGATGACTGAGGTTTTTTTCCATTCGTATCAGTTTTTCCTTTTCGCCCTCAAGCATTTTGCTCACTGGAATCCCGGTCCACCGGGATACGACTTCGGCCACGTCTTCATCATCGACTTCTTCCTTGAGCATTTTACGGTCTGCCTGGAGCTGGGCAAGGGAATGATTGGCCTCATCGAGTCGTTTATTAAGCGCTGTCACTTTTCCGTACCGGATTTCCGCAACCTTCGCGAGATTCCCTTCTCTTTCGGCCTGTTGCTCTTCGATCCCAAGCTGCTCTAGTTCCTCTTTAATCTTGCGGATGACTTGAATCGTATCTTTTTCATTCTGCCAGTGGGTCTTCATCTCCAGAATCTCTTCCTTCATGTTTCCGAGTTCACGTTCAAGTTTTTCAAGGCGTTCTTTTGATGCCGGATCGGATTCCTTTTTCAACGCTTCCCGCTCGATTTCAGTCTGGGTTATTTTACGCTGGACTTCATCGATTTCGCTTGGCATACTGTCGATTTCGATTCTGAGCTTTGAGGCACATTCATCAATGAGATCGATCGCTTTGTCCGGCAGGAAGCGGTCGGTGATATAGCGGTGTGAGAGGGTCGCTGCGGCAACAATGGCCGTGTCCTTTATGCGAACACCATGATGGACTTCGTATTTTTCTTTGAGGCCCCTAAGAATAGAAATGGTATCCTCCACAGTCGGTTCGAGAGTCATGACCGGTTGAAAGCGCCTTTCAAGAGCGGCATCTTTTTCAATATATTTTCTATATTCATTCAAGGTCGTAGCGCCGACACACCTCAGGGTTCCGCGGGCGAGGGCCGGTTTTAGCATATTGGATGCATCCATTGCGCCCTCGGCAGCGCCGGCACCGACCAGGGTATGTAGCTCGTCGATGAAGAGGATTATTTCGCCTTCGGCCGCCTCAATTTCTTTCAATAGAGCTTTCAATCGATCCTCAAATTCACCCCGGTACTTGGCCCCGGCGATAAGTGCGCCCATATCCAGGGCAACGAGGCGCCTGTTCTTTAAGGTTTCTGCGACATCGCCCTCAACAATGCGTTGGGCCAAACCTTCTACGATTGCGGTCTTTCCCACCCCGGGTTCCCCGATGAGAACAGGGTTGTTTTTGGTGCGTCTGGAGAGCACCTGCACAATGCGCCGGATTTCCTCATCGCGACCGATAACAGGGTCGATTTTACCCTGGCGGGCAAGATCCGTCAGATCCCGACTGAATTTTTCGAGGGCCTGGTATTTTTCTTCGGGATTCGGGTCGGTAATGCGTTGACTTCCTCGAATATCCATGAGGACTTTAAGAATGGATTCCCTGTTTATTCCGTGACGGCTGAGAATTTGTGCCCCAACGCCCTCTTTTTCGTCGGCAACAGATAGAAGAATGTGTTCGATGCTGACATAATCATCCTTCATTTTAGACGCTTCAGCAAACGCCGTATCTAAAATCGCTTTTGTTCTGTGGGAAATATGCACATCTCCGATCTGGCTCACTTTAGGCATTTTATCAATTGCAAGTGCCAATTCCTGGGCAACCCCACCCGGCGAAACGCCCATTTTGCGAAAAATTGAGCGGGTGATCCCTTCGTGTTCACCCAGCATCGTCGCAAGCAAATGTTCAGGCTCGATTTGCTGATTATGATGCTGTGAAGCCAAGGTTTGGGCATTTTGAATCAGTTCGTCAGACTCAAATTCTAATCCTCGAAATACTCAAGGTATTCCTGTGGTTAAAATTTTCGCCTTCCTTGACCTTGAACAAACTGAAACGTTTTGAAACTGGCTCTTTTAGCTATACTATTTAATTTAGGTCTAAAATTTGCGTATAAAATATAAACATGCTCCAATTGATGTCAAATGTCGGCGTATCCCGATTTCAAACCTCTCTGTCGCATTTTAAAAATGACATGACCCTCTCACGTTTACAGCGTTTTCGTTCGGGCACTATCTAGGCCTTAAAAATGTTTCATTTTGATAGAGAAAAAGGTGCGAAACTTGACGAAAATGTTTGAGAATTTTCTAATTTAACGGTATATAATCCGGCCAAGCCCACAGAAGCACTTGACGAAATGCCATCCCCATGAAATATATCGGGGTGGATAACTGCAACCATAGGGAGGAAACGATGGGAATAGATGGTGCCGGGGGGACCAAAGGAGGATTTGGTCGTTTTTTTATCGGATTGGGTATGATGGTCGCCGGGGGCTATTTGTTCTTTAATGCCATTCGTATATCCCATCACTTTCATTTGGGTTATGCCATCTATTCTTTCGGCGCCTTCGGTCTGACAACCGGAATGACGCTAATACCTCTCATTTTTGGAATCGGATTCATTTTTTACAATTCACGCAATCCCTTGGGATGGGTGTTAAGCATCGCCTCATTAATCATGCTGTCGTTTGGTGTGATCTCTACTGTTCAGTTCAGAATGCGCAGTATGTCGGCGTTTGAATTAATTATGATCATTATTTTGCTGATGGGGGGGGTTGGATTGTTCTTAAGTTCACTGAAAAGTTATGAAGATAAAAAAAACATAGCCCAAGCTTTACCGGCCCAATTGAAGGAAACGATCCCATGAAAAATTATCGTGTTGTTTTGTTATTCGTAATCTCGATTAGCCTTTTACTTTATGGATGTGGAAAGCCGCCTTCACCCATCGACATGATCCGGACCGCATTGAAGGGTGTATCCACTTTTTCGATCATTCTTGACGACATGAAGGAAGACGGCAACTTTTTTAAAACGTATTACCATAAATATCAAATTGTAACAGATGATACCAAGACGACTACGGATTGGCAGGAAGTATCAAAAGACTATTTTCAACAATACCTGCCGTTTTTGGGCATGACCATCTGGGCTAAGCAAGATGGAAAGGAGGGCACGTCCATTGGTCCTCCCGGGTATGAGTATGTTGGCAACTCACGTTATGGACAGTGGGAGACCCATTCTTCCGGCAGGTCGTTCTGGGTCTTTTATGGACAATACCGGCTCCTGTCCGATCTTTTGGGTCCCGGCCCGATATACGCACGTGGTTATAACAGATACCAAAGCTACCGTTCGCAAGGCAGGCCGTATTATGGACCGAACAAGGAATACGGTACCAACGGGTCCCTAACCCGGCAACAAAAGCCCAATTTCTACTCCCGTCGAATGTCCACTTCACTGACTCAAAAGGCCTCTTTTTCAAACAAGGTTAACAACCGCATCGGCCGAACACGCGCGAACGTACGCGGCCGAAGTGCGCGAGTGGGGAAATAGATTATGAAACTGGATGCAATCATTACCGGACTGATTCTGATCATTGCGTTTTACGTATTGTTTCTCATCGGTAAGTGGGTCAATGATATGTTGCACCGTGAGTACAAGCTCAACTTCGAACTGGTCGAAAAGGATAACGCCGCTTTGGCGCTGGCCCTGACCGGTTACTACTTCGGCCTGGTCCTGGCAATCGGGGGGACCCTGGTCGGCCCGGATGCCGGCATTATTGATGACCTTATGGATCTTTGCATTTATGGTTTTTTGAGTATCATTTTGCTGAATGTTTCCTGGTATGTTTGTGACAAACTGATTCTTCGTAAATTCAGGGTTAGCGATGAACTGATCCGGGATCACAACCAGGGTACGGGAGTTGTTTTGGCAGGGGTGAATATTGCGTCGGGTCTTATCATTTACGGATCGGTCCAGGGATTGGGGGGTAATATCTGGACGGTTATTGCCTTCTGGGCCATCGGCCAGGTAATGTTGATTCTGGCCGGATGGGTTTACAATCTTATCACACCTTATAGCATCCACGACGAGATCGAGAAAGACAACGTCGCCGCCGGGATTAGTTTTGCAGGCGCCCTGGTGGCGATGGGCGTCATCATCGGCCTGGCTGCTGAGGGCGACTTTTATTCCTGGTCGGAAAACCTGCCGGCATACTTGGTTTATAGCTTTTTAGGACTGGTCCTGCTTCCTCTGATTCGTTTCCTCACGGACAAGGTGCTTCTCCCGGGGGTTAAACTCTCCCATGAGATCGCCGGGCAGGAAAAGCCCAATTTGGGCGTAGCCTATATCGAGGCCTTCGCTTACATCGCCGCCGCCTTTATCATTTACTGGTGCATATAGAATGGCCCGTGTGGGGCTTGCGCTCAAAATAGCGGTTTTTGCCACTGGTTGTGCCGGGATCGTCGCCGAGTTTGTCCTGTCCACCCTGGCCACCTATCTCATCGGAAACGCTGTCTTCCAGTGGACCATCGTGATGTCGTTAATGCTGTTTTCCATGGGGGTAGGGAGCCGTCTGAGTAAATTCTTCCAGCACAGATTGCTGGAAACTTTCATTCTGATTGAATTCACCCTGTCCGCACTCTGCGCCTCTTCGGCAGTCATTGCCTATGGTTTGGCGGCGTACACCAGTCACATCAACCTCCTCATTTATTTCCTGGCCATGCTCATCGGTGGACTGGTCGGTCTCGAGATCCCTCTGGTGATGCGGATTAACGAGGCCTACGAGGAATTGAGGTCCAACATCGCCACGGTGATGGAGAAAGATTATTACGGCGCCCTCCTGGGGGGGCTGTTCTTTGCCTTTTTTGGTCTGCCATATCTGGGTTTGACTTACACGCCGATCCTTCTTGGCGCCATTAATTTTCTGGTGGCCTCACTTCTTTTGTGGTTTTTCTTACATCTTATTCAAAGAAAAAAGGCCATGACCATTGCCTTTGTGGTCGGCCTCTTTTTCCTGGGTTTCCTGGGTGTCTTTGCCAAACCCATCATTATGTATGGAGAGCAGCGCCTGTACCGTGACAAGGTTATCTATGCGCGGCAGACGCCGTATCAAAAGATCGTGATGACCCAATGGAAGCAATTTTACTGGCTGTATATTAACGGCCAGGAGCAATTCAGTACTTTTGACGAAGAAAAATACCACGAGCCTTTGGTCCATCCGGCCATGAAGCTTACGACCGATCGGAACCATATCCTGATTTTAGGAGGGGGTGATGGGTTGGCCAATCGGTTACCCTGGTGGACCTGGACCCTGCCATGACCGATCTGGCCGCCGAGCATCCGGTGCTGGTGGATATAAACGAGGCGTCTTTAAAAGATCCAAGGCTGAACATTGTTAACCAAGACGCCGGCGCGTTCCTTCAGGCGGATTCGCATCTTTACGGCGTCGTTATTATTGACCTGCCGGACCCGGATACCATTGATTTGATGCACCTGTATTCCACGAATTTTTACCGTTTAGTGGGCCGCCACCTTTGTGCCGGCGGCGTCATGGTGACCCAGGCCACGAGCCCCTATTTTTCGCCTGAGGCGTTCTGGTGTATTATCAACACGATGAGAGCGGCCGGGTTTACCCCTTTGCCTTACCACAACCAGATTCCGACCATGGGCGAGTGGGGTTGGGTTCTGGCGATGAAGTCTGCGAAATCGAGCCTATCCGAAGTAAAACAGAAAATTTTATCAAAAGATTTTGACAGCCTCCGAACCCGTTTCCTAAATAACGACGTCATGATCTCCATGGTTCAGTTTGGCAAAGGATTGTTGGACCCGGTGGAGATGGAAAAAATCAAGGTCAATACTCAGGTGAACCCTGTCCTTCATCGTTATTACTGGCGTGGAACCTGGTCGATGTACTAATCCTGTTTACCGGGCAGGATATTGATGAACTGATATTCTTCAACCGGTTCGCCCTTTGCGGCATCGAAGTCCGCCTCACCCCACTGCTCAATGCCCAGGTAACATCGACCCGAATCGTCCTCGTAGCTCCATCGTAAAACTTCTTTACCCGGCCCATGACCGTCTTTATAAAAATGTCCTCCGGCCATTTCTTCCCTGTAGTAGGTCATCCCATCAAAGACGATTTCGTCCGGGGGATCCCCTGTCTCAACGATTTGTTCCTTGATTTTCGGACCTAACCGACTGAAGTTGATTTTTCGGTTGAGGCTCCATTCCTCTTCATCGTCTGACTCTTTTTCGAGGTAAACAACTTCATCGACACTTTTAAGTTGCCATTCATATGATATGTCACCATCCCCCCAGTCGTAATAATTGGAAGCCACGACCTCCCAGGTTTTTAGATCGTAGTCCACCAGGTAACCTTTCTTAAGGTTCGTTAGGGAAAGGTCCGCCAAAGGGTCAAGGTCATTTTTTTTCTTCTTGAAAAAGTCTTTTATTCCCATGATGGTTCCCCATTATCTTGATGGCGCCTCGTTTTCCTGAAAATGATTTTATACGCTCTTTTCGTGATCGGCTTTACGGGCGAACCACTTTGGCTTGTGTGAGTCTAAAAATGAGCACCGGAAATTAAGCGATACCCATTTTATTTTTCAATTCAAGCAATGACTGGGATGGTGTCGAGATTGATCCGCCCGTAAGGGCTGCATTAATCTCGTCTTCCACGCTCTTATCGACGGCTGCGATTTCGCCATAGGCTGACGCCAAAGCTTCGTCATCTTCTACCTTAGCCCGCATTTTCTCCAGCATGGCAATAGTGCCTGACGAATCGACCCGGGCGATTTGTTCATTGATTTTTTTCGTTGCCGCTGCTGTCTTGGCCCTTGCTTTGAGGGTTGTCAGATCGTTCTCATAGGTTGTGACCGTTGATTTAATCTTGTTTACACTGGCTTGCAGCTGGTTGGCCATATTTTCATGCCGTTCCGCTTCCTGGGACAATTGAACGGCTTCCGCGGAATATTGTTCCTTCTGATTCAAGGATTCGGTGGCGAGTCGCTCGGCTTCACTTGGATCCAGTTCGCCCCCTTGCATTTTCTGTAGAAGCATCATGGCCTTGCGTTCATAATCGGCCGCCAGTTTCTTTTTCCCCTCGGCGTCACGCCGGGTGCGGATGGCCATACCCTTTACTTCCGCCAGACTGATCATGGCCTGTTGCAGGTCTTTTTTAAGATCACGGATGCCTTGCTCCGTCATCTTGATGGGATCTTCAAATTTATCTATGATGGCGTGTGTTTCGGATTGTGTTACTTTGAAAATACGTCTGAAAATTGACATCATCCATTCCCTCCATTAAAAAGCAAATCAGGTTGTTAAGAAAGCCTGTTGATTCGATAAAAAGGCGGATCACCCCATTACCGTACCACAGGCTGAAAACGAACGGTCATCTTTTAGCATAACCGATCAATTCAGAGCCGTATTCAGCAAGTGCCAGACTTAGGGCGTGAATAGAAGACTCCAGTTCGTTGCGGTCGAGGTTTTCGAGTTGAAGCGTATCCCGAAAAAGAATTAATTCAGCTTTTTCGTCCAGGACAAAGGCACCATGGACCACATCTCGATTCATCTGCAGCAGTCGTTTGAAAAGGTCACCAGGATCTTGTGGCACCTTCATGATAACCTGCTCCAGAATAAGAATGGGCTCTTCGCAGTCGATGATCAGGTTTTTTATACCATTCTCCTCGTCTTCTACGACCACCAGTTTTTCAGCCAAGACCTCGCTAATAATGTGTATTTCCATATCAAAGAGATACTGTTTTACCCGATCGAATATTTCCGGCATTAAATCCTCCTTTCCCAATCGTCGTTCATTATTGTCTATCCGTCAGAAGACCTTAACCCTCTCAAATTCAATTCAACACAGGGCGGGATGTGGCAATGACGATGAGGTCGTCTTCCGAGCTAAGGCGGTAGGCCCCGTCAGGGTTGGTGGTTAATTTTTGATCCCCTTTGTTTTCTACGCCCACGCAGAGAATCTCCTGGCTCTTTTTTAACTCGCACATCACATCAAAAAAGGTCCATCCGACCATGGCAGAGGGCAATCCGATTTTATAAACTTCATTTCCGTAACGGTTACTGACCAGTTCGGTGACCATGCGGGTAATCCCGTGGTCGAGGGCCGCCTGGACCAGCAGGTTGGTGCTCAATTCACCGATGACAATGATTTCATCCGCCCTGGCCCTCTGGCAGTGGTCTATATTTTTAGATTCCATCAGTTCTACACATACGTACACGTCCGGATAAAGACTTTTAATCGTCAAGGTGTCAAGGATTGTTTTGGCATCCCGAACATTAGGGTCCAGATTCTCATTTGAAACCAGTATCACTCCTTGAGCTGCTTTCAGGTTAGCCTTCTCAAGCACATCGGGTTTGACTTCACCTCGAATGAACTGGAGCATTGCATCCTCTGTGGGTTTTTCATTCAGCTGGGCGATAATGACAATTGGTAGATCTTTGCTCTTGGGGTCCGCGCGAAGTTCCGCGACGATGTCATGGCAAGAGAAATTCCACCCGCAGATGACAAAATGCCCCTCGACGACAACTGTTTTCATACCCTTGTTCTCCATTAGTTTGTTTTCGATAAAAATTCCGGCGATCGTTGCCGTCAGCACACCTAAAAAGCCGATTCCCAGTACCATGAGGATCATACCCACAATGCGGCCCCCCGTGGTG
>JAFDFH010000358.1 GCA_019309945.1 Deltaproteobacteria bacterium | reverse complement strand
TTGAGAGTACTGCGTTAATCAGCGAACCATCAAAGGCAATAAGTTCACCGAGTTCAGGATGCTGATTGGGCAGGATGTTAGATGCTTCGCAGCTAAGTTTTTTAAATACGAATTCCAGTTGTTCAAGCCCCCTGGAATTGATGGCTTCGAAGAAACTACTTTTTTCGATGCCATCTTCCGGAGCGATGTTGTTACGAGCGAAATCATCTTCTTTAAGGACTTGAATGAGATGACGGCCCGAGTTATGTTCTTCAAGGTGAAAAAGGATTAGTGCTTTTAACTGGTCTTCGAAAGTCAATTGCAACGGTCTATCCCCACGGGATTCAAGCATCGGTGTCTCTTGAAGTATTTTTACAAGAGGCTGATATAATTGGTGAAATGACGGTGAAAAGTGTTTCTTTTGGTACGGTTCGAATGATCGCGGCATAGTCGTAACTCCTTGTAATTATTGTTAATATTACAAGTCGCCGCGAGATTTTTCTTTTAAATGTCAAGAAAAATATTCACTTTTTTTCATTTTTTTCACCGTCTTATTAATACATGCAAAAACCTAACCGGACATTACTGACATTGAGATTACATCATGAAATCAATTTTGTCAAAACCTATGATCGCTTGCGGAACTCCCAGGATATCAGCCGACCGGAAATCCTGTGATATGTCTGACATCTGACAGTTTTTTATGATATTTTAAAGGGTTCTCTCATTTCTTCGACCAGTTGCCACTCAAGCGCTCCATGTCAGCAGCAGTTACGACGATCTTGTTATCGGAAACAGTAATCTCATCTTGGTTTACTATTGAAAAAAGAACAAAGATCAATGATCCGATTATTAGGAAATGTAAGAGAGGCTCTTTGTGCCATTTTTTCATTTATTAGCTCCTTTAGCTACGATTAAGGATTAAGGGAAAAAAGTCCCGTATGACCTAGTGCCGCGCTTTTTTTCTTATGCAAAACAGACTGCCTTGCTCTGGCAATACACTTATAGAAATGCGAAAGAGAAAAATTAGCCGGCACACCTTCTTCTGCAAACAGGGAATTTGTTAACTCATCTACCTGTTCCTCTAGTTCAGGATTGCCCGTTACATTTACAAACCACCAGATTGTTGCAGACCCGGTGCCATCGTATATCCTGTCCAGCCAGGACATGAATTGATTGTATGTTTCTTTTTTATCTCCTGTAATACACGCCTTATGGAAACGTTTGAAATATGCGGCTTCAGAGTTGGCTTTTTGTTCCTTACGGTTTTTCATCCAGCTGGCATATAAGGGCTTGTACTTTTTCCACAAAATATTCATGGAAATGCTAAAAACCATGAAAACAACGAGGGCTATCAGATGCCGCCAGCTTAATGTTCGGGTTCCGGCTGCAGAAAGTTGTCCACTGTCATCAGCCAGAAGCGCCAGCTGTTCGGCCTCAAGATCGGGGTTCAATCTTACTGCAAGTTTGATTGCCGGAATCTCAAGACTTAGACTCCTGCATGTGCAGAGAACGCACAATTTGCCTGGCACCGAAGGCACCCCGTTTTTTAAGCTATACTGAGCGTCATAAATAGTTGCGCACAATATCGCGCCGGATAGCTGTTAAACGCTTATTTTATGAAACTGATAAGCATTTACCTTGGACGCTGTGTATAGAAAGGGCTCACTCTCCATGAGCCCTTTCTTGTTAAACAATCCTGAACCGTTAGTGATACATGGCCGGCAATTTACGCGGCGGTACAGTGTTCTCGTCTGATATTGTGAAGATAATCCTGTCGAGTTTTCCATTGAACTTAAAGACCCCGTTGTACAGGCCAGAGACCTGGGTACCGGTATCACGTCCAACGTCAAACGTTTCTGCCAGCGAGTAAGTGGCAATATGCATCTGCGGCATGTCGATTTCGTCAACCTTTTCGCCGTTGACATAAAGCGCGCCTTCACCACCAAATGGTTTGGTTCTTATAAAATTGAACTTTAAGTCGATTTTGCCTTTGGGAAGTGGCGGTGATTTCAGAATGTAGTGCACGCCGTCAAGAAAATTGTAGTCGTAGTACAGGCGGTTGTCCTTGATGAACATGGTGTAGCCGCCGGTCATGCCGCCGCAGGCGACAATTACACCTTCCTCGTTATCCGTGAAGTCGATGCGCGTTTCAATGGTATGTGCGCGGTTTTTAACGGGTGCTGATGACTTTTCGGCAATGCGAACCGCGCCCGGCGCAAAATAAATAAATTCCTTCTGGTCACCAAACAAGCGGTCTTGCTGCGCACCGAGGCGTTTAATCATATCGTCATACAACGGATAGACGTTGTACTTCCAGGCCTCCTCGTCAAAGATCTCAATCAGTTCCTTCAGTTTTTCAGGGTGCTTTTTGGCGAGATTGGTGCTCTCGGAGAAATCTTCAGCAACATGATACAGCTCCCATTCGTCTTGTTCGAAGGGCAACACGACATTGACGTCCCAGGGCATCCTCTTGGCATGCAGGGTCACGGCTTTCCAACCGTCCACCCAGATCGCCCGGTTGCCAAACATTTCGTAGTATTGCCGTTCCTTCCTGTTTGGCGCTTTGGGATTATCAAAGGCGTATAGCATGGATGTTCCTTCCATGGGCTGCTGTTTCACACCATTGTAGGATTCCGGAACAGAGATACCGGCCGCTTCCATGATGGTAGGTGCGATGTCTGCTATATGATGATACTGGTTACGGATTTCACCTTTGGCTTTGATCCCTTTTGGCCAATGAACAACCAGATGATCTTGCTGCCCGCCGCGGTGCTCGCTCTGCTTAAAGTAGCGGAACGGCGTATTGCCGGCCATGGCCCAGCCTGCGTGATAGTGCGGGTAGGTGTTCTCGCGGCCCCAGTCACCCTGGTGTTTGAGGTTCGCTTCAAGTGGCGTTTGCAATCCATTAAGCACATAAGTCTCGTTGAATGTGCCGGCCAAACCGCCTTCACCGCTAGCGCCATTGTCGGCCGTGACAAAGATCAGCGTATTGTCGAGTTCGCCTATGCGTTCGAGCTCTTTTACGACACGTCCAATTTGAAGGTCCACCCATTCCATTTGCGCGGCAAATACTTCCATCTGGCGTGCATAGAGGCTTTTCTCCTTGGCAGAAAACGAATTCCAGGCAGGAATTTGGTCGATACGTTTGGTAAGTTTGGTGCCGGCCGGTATAATACCCAGCTTCTTCTGACGAGCCAGAATCATCCCGCGCGCTTTATCCCAGCCCATATCAAATTTACCTTTGTATTTATTGATATGACTATCCGGCGCATGATGCGGTGAGTGCATTGAGCCGGAAGCCCACAACATCATGAAAGGCAGGTCCGGTTTGATCGATTTATGCCCGGTGATCCACTAAATGGCACGATCCGCCAAATCCTGGTCAAGGTGTACCGATTTACGATAAGGCTCAGG
>JAFDFH010000060.1 GCA_019309945.1 Deltaproteobacteria bacterium | reverse complement strand
TACAGTGACCCGAACAGGATAAATTGTTAATTGTAGCCTGTTTGTGCTAAGCGACACACTCATTTTACGTCCCGTGCGCGGGTCACTGTTAGGCGCCCTTAACGGCAAGTTTTGGCCGTATTGAAAAAAATTAGCGGATGGCGCAGCGGGCCTACCGGAACATATTGAGAAGTTACCTTTTTTCCTCTTTAAACCTTGAATCGATGTCATTTTTCATGTATAAGAAAAGCAATCTATGAGGGAGGTGTTCATATAGCCTATTTTATTAACCATCGAAACAGGAGGTGATATCATGGGTGCGTTAGCAATTATGGTTTTAGCGTTCGCGGGTTACATTCTGATGTATCGGTTTTACGGTAAATTTATCGGCAGCAAGATATTTCAATTGTCAGGCGCCTGTAAAACCCCTGCCTGCGAGTATGAGGACGGAATCGATTATGTGCCCACCAAAAAGGAGGTGATTTTCGGGCATCACTTCACGTCTATTGCAGGTACGGGACCCATTGTCGGGCCGGCCATTGCCATCATTTGGGGCTGGGTTCCGGCGCTTCTGTGGGTTTTTATCGGAAGTGTGGTCATGGGAGCGGTTCACGATTTCGGAGCATTGATTATTTCAATGCGCAATCAGGGAAAATCGATCTCCGAGTACACCGCTAAATATATTAATGATCGTACTAAATTTTTCTTTTTCCTGATTGTTTTCCTGGAGTTGTTGATCGTTATCGCTATTTTCGGGCTGGTTATCGCGGTCATATTCGCCATGTATCCCCAATCGGTACTACCGGTCTGGTTCGAAGTTCTGATTGCCCTCTATCTGGGGCATTTGATTTATAAAAAAGGAGCCAATGCCATGACCTGGTCGATCATTGCCGTAATTGTCATGTATATTACGGTGGTCATCGGGGCGTTTGTGCCGATTAAAATGCCGGCCATTGCAGGAATCCCGCCCACAGGGGTCTGGACGATTATTTTACTGACCTATGCCTTCATCGCGTCGGTCCTGCCGGTGACCACCTTGCTGCAGCCCCGGGATTTTATAAACTCCCACCAATTGGTTGTTGCCATGTCGCTTCTGGTGTTGGGTGTTTTTTTTGCGGCTTTTGGCGGCAATTTGGAAATCGTGGCACCGGCGATCCAGTCCAGCCCGGCCAAGGCGCCTCCGATGTGGCCTTTCCTGTTTATTACCATTGCCTGTGGTGCCATTTCAGGGTTTCATTCCCTGGTGGCCTCAGGAACCTCGGCCAAACAGATTCGTGATGAAACCGATTCACTGTTCGTCGGATATGGTTCCATGCTGATGGAAGGTACCCTGGCAACCTTGGTGATTATAGCAGTAGCAGCGGGAATCGGAATGGGATATACCCCTAAAGGCGGCGAAACGCTGACAGGGGTAGCGGCCTGGACCACCCACTATTCATCCTGGGCGGCAGCCGCAGGCTTAGGCTCAAAAATTGCCGCGTTTGTGGACGGTTCAGCCAATCTAATTGGTGCCATCGGTATTCCCAAAAAATTTGCATTGGTCATCATGGGGGTTTTTGTAGCGTCTTTTGCCGGAACCACCCTGGATACCGCCACCCGGGTTCAGCGGTATGTGGTTGCCGAACTTTTCGGGGATCTTAAAGTTACCTTTTTAACCAATCGCTATACGGCCACTGTCATAGCGGTCGGGACCGCCCTGATATTGGCATTCGTGACCGGTGCCGGCGGTAAAGGTGCGCTGAAGTTGTGGCCTTTGTTTGGTGCTGTCAACCAAACCCTGGCAGCCCTGGCACTAATCATTATCACCCTTTATTTGAAAGCCAGGGGCGGTCTAAAATGGCTGGTTGCCGGACTTCCAGCGATCTTTATGTCGATAATGACGATTTGGGCCGTTGTGATGAATCAGGTTAAATTTGGTGCGGGAGGTCCTGCATTGCTCCAGGTAATCAATTTCATAATTCTTATTATTGCGCTCTGGATTGCCGTGGAGGGTCTCATCAAATTCTTTTCCACCGGTGAAACCCCTGAAGAAGCAGAACCTCAAACAACCTAAATTGACAGGGGAAGTGTTGCCCGCCAAATTAAGGCGATACTTCCCCTTTACTCAATTTTATCAATGGCGGATGACCTTAAAAAGACATATTTTGCTCTCTTGATTCCTGCAATTTCAGGATTTATTCTTATCATCGTCGCCAAAACGTTTCACTTCATCGTCCTTGAACCGGTTCAATTCCTCCCCATATTGGCACCGATTGTTTTTATCATGTCCGTCGTATTTGCCGTGGCCCTGCCGATTTTTTTCCGCACAATCTTTGCCCATAAAATACGGCATCAAAAAAGCCTTTCAGAGGTTGACTGGGTCAAATTCGAACGCCATTTCTTATACATTGTATTGGTTACGCCCTATTTAATGTTAATTGCTTATCTTTTTGAATTTCCGCGTTTTTATCTTAGCGGTACGGTTTTAATGACCCTTTATGCCACTTACTTTTATTATCCTTCCAATAAACGAATTGCTTTTGAAAGACGCATTTTTAGAGTTGAATAGTTTGCCTATTCACCGCAACATTGAAATGCTTTAAATGAAATCCATAATCAAAAAGATAAAAGCTAAAATCATTTCGTTCTGGGAAATTGCCGATGAAGTGGCTCGCGGTAAAGCGGTAAATATTATCGAAGTTGAAGTTGAAGAATTGGAAAACATTTTCGGTATGTTGGTGCTGGGGTCTTTTATCGGCTTTCCATCACCGCCTATGCAAATTTCACTGGACTTGATGCCGCTTATGGAAAAAGAATTGATTTTAATGTTGGAAAAAGTGGATACGGCCCACGAACCCATTGCCCAACTATTTTCTGTTCTGGATATCGGTTAACCATGAAAAAACCCATCAATATCTTTTTTGTGGGAAAAGGTGGTGTTGGAAAGTCAACCTCCGCGGCACTCAATGCGGTTTTTCTGGCTCAAAAAGGGTTTCGCGTCCTGATTGTTTCTTTAGACCCGGCCCACAATCAATCCGATATTTTTCAAATGAATCTTTCGGATAAGGCACTGAAAATTGCTTCCGACATTTCGGCAATCGAAGTTGACCAGGATCAATGGATCAAAGCCTATTTGAAAGATATCCGGAATCAGATCAAAAAAACCTATTCCTATTTAACGGCTTTTAACCTGGAAAATTATTTCAAAGTTATCAAACATTCCCCGGGCCTGGAAGAATACGCGCTTATTCTGGCGTTTAAACACATTTATCAGGAATTTTCCAATTTTGATTATTTGGTGTTTGATATGCCGCCAACAGCGTTGGCTTTAAAATTTTTCAGCTTGCCTTCGCTTTCCCTGATCTGGATTGAACAACTCGTGTCTCTGCGCCAGGAAATCATCAAAAAAAAAGATTTGGTTACCAAAATTAAATTCGGGCAAAAAGAGTTCGAACGCGACAAGGTGCTGAATAAAATCAATGTGTTGAGAAATGACTTTCAGACCTTAAAAGATGTTTTTGAAAATCGCGGGCGGACTCGGGTCCAACTCGTGTTAAATCCCGACAAGCTCTCTTTTGCCGAATCCGCGCGTATTTTTCTGGCGTTAAAAGATATTCAGATCAATATACACCAATTGATTTACAACAAAATGCAGCCGGATTCATCCTGTGCGGACATTGAAAACACTTTTGTCGATATCCCGATGCTCAACTTCCCGTTGTCCGCAACACCCCTGATCGGCTATGAAAAATTGCGACAATTTCTAAAAAACAACGATGACCTGATAGAAAAGCAATTAGATGCCTGCTATCTAATTTCATGACGATATTCTGTGGGCGTTTGTGGGTGCTATAAAATATTCGATCATCGGTGAGTTCGGTCTGAGGTGTTATCTTAGATGTAGATTTAATTTGGGGCATCCGGCGGGAAGTGTTGCAGGATTTCAGCCACAAGTTTATTAATGTATTTGGTCATCTTTTCCGGGGTACTGCCGTCATAAAGACGCCGGCCTCTGGAGCCCCGCCAGCTGAGATGCCTGTCTGGTCCGCTCAGTACATCGATATAGAGAATCCCTTCCTCGTAAGATTTTACATCATAGGCGGGATATCCATATCGCATGCCAAACATACTGCCTGGGCTGTAAGTCCCCATACCAATACTGATACCTGAAGAACCGCCTTCAACCCCTTGTTTAACACTGAGCTGATAGGCCACTTTAAAATCGGCGTTTGTTTCTACTATGCGGTAACCTTTTGCCATTAGAGTACTCTCAATCGCCTGACGAATACGTTTATCCACCAATGGCGTGTCTAGTCGCACATCCCCGGATTTTTCCTGGGGAGGTGCCAGCAGCCCGAAGGTTTGCATTCCCTTAAAGTTCATCTGTTCGTCATAGTCCAGGTTGACGCTGGTCACACAACTGATCAGCAACAGTGTTGTTACCAGACCAAACAGATTCCGTAAAAACATGACGGACCTCCTGCATTTGGATTGACATATTCAAAATCCATTATCCCGCTATCACGCCGTACAACATCCCGGCGATTGTAGATAAGATAATAATAATACAACAAAAAACGGCGGTTTTTTTCAAACCCATGACCCCGCCGATGACCAGCATGTTCGGTAAAGACAGGGCCGGGCCGGCTAAAAGCAGGGCCAGCGCCGGCCCCTGCCCCATACCGGCACCCAACAATCCTTGAAGAATGGGAACTTCGGTAAGGGTTGCAAAATACATCAAAGCCCCGGCAACCGAAGCGAAAAGATTTGCCCATAAAGAATTACCGCCCAAAAGCGCCTGTATATAATGCTCTGGAATCAGAGCGGAATGGCCGGGTCGCCCCAGTAAAAATCCAGCCATCAGAACCCCGCCAGCGAGCAACGGAAAGATCTGTTTCATAAAACCCCAGGTCGCATCCAGCCAGCTTTTACATTCGTTTTTGGTGAACCATGCCTTTAACATGAGGACCAGAACAATCAACAGGGTGATGGTGATATACCATTTGGCAGCAAAAATCGCCGGCCACAGTCCTGTGGAACTTGGAGCTGGTTTGGCAAAAGCGGCAAAAACCAGAATCAGTACCATGGTACCGATGTAAAGGGCATCCTGGACCAAAGTCCGTTCTTTGTTTTCGGCATCCGGCACATAAATTTGGCCGGTTGTGCGCGCGGCATCGTCTTTTCTGAAAATAAGCGCCATGAGAAGTCCGGTGACAATAGCGAAGATAATCGCGCCTATTGCCCGCGCCAACCCCAACTGCCAGCCCAATATCTTGGCGGTTAAGGTGATCGCCAGAACATTGATCGCGGGTCCCGAGTAAAGAAAAGCGGTGGCAGGTCCTATCCCTGCGCCGCGGCTGTAAATACCCGCGAACAATGGCAACACCGTGCACGAACACACCGCCAGGATTGTGCCTGATACGCTGGCTACGGAATAGGACAGAACCTTTTTGGCCTGGGCACCGAAATATTTCAATACCGAAGCCTGTTGGACAAACACAGCGATCGCTCCTGCAATAAAAAATGCGGGAATCAGACAGGTCAGGACATGTTCCCGGGCATATTCCTGAAGCATCATGAAGGCTTCAAGCCCGGATTGACGGATGATAGAATGATCCCAGGGGATGTAATAACAGATTAAAAAAATCAGGACGATCAGTATCAGCTTGGTACGTTCTTTCATATATGTTCCTCTACCAAAATTTAATGCTTTATCGATCCAATGAAGATAAAATAACTTTTGAACCCTGAACCCATGAAAGGTTAACCGTAATGTTTGTATGCTGTCCGGAAGGGACTACGCTTCTTCCTAGACTGTGTTCGGAAGAAGTGGCCCCTTGGGCAACTGTAATTGTAAAAACCAGAGTAAAAATGCCTAAAATGCCTAAAATGCGCTAAAGTGCCTAAAATTAAGGATGTTAATCATTATATAAAAAGAAGCTATAATTCCAATTTTGAGAGCCAGTTTCAAAACGTTTCGGTTTGTTCAAGGTCAAGGAAGGCGAAAATTTTAACCACAGGAATACATTTAGTATTTCAGGGATTAAAATTTGAGCCTGACGCAGAGATTGGACAAAATGGGACGTTTTGAAATTGGCTCTTGAGTTAGCGAGTATCCAGTATCGGATATCGGGCGCAAGTGGAAAAAATGTAGATTTTAAACATCGACAACAAATTGTCGATAGCGCGCCGCTAAGCGCCTAAGCACAATTGCTATTTACTTGATCACTTCCTGGTTGTGTTATTAAATAGCCATATTGTTATATGTCTATTTAAAAAGGGGGGAAATTATTGCCTGCACACATCCTCGCGGTGAATTGACGGCAATTTTTCAACTAAATCTTTAAGCCTGGGGTCATCTTCCAGCCAATGTTTAAGATTCCCCAAAAGGCAAGCCGCATAGGGGCTGCTCTTGCCTTCTGCCAGGTAGTAGTCGACCCACAGCCCGTCTTTACGGTGGGAAACCAGTCCAGCCTCTTCAAGTATTTTCAGATGCTTGGATACGGTTGGCTGGGCAACGCCCAAAGCGTACTGCAATTCACATACACACATCGTCCTGTGCTGGAGCACCTTTATGATTTTGACACGATTTGGGTCGGACAGCGCCTTCATGACTTTGACAAAATTTTTCATCCCCTACCCCTTTTGATATATCGTTAAATAGTAATATAGTGCTTTCTTTTTAAACTGTCAAGCGTTTTTTAAGACCGATCATGATGGTAGCATTGCTGGTTTGTTAATGTTTGGATAATTGTAACTACTCAGGTGGATAGGCTGAAGGCTGAAGACTATTAGGAAAAAGCGCATTTTAAAGCCATGTTTGATGCAAGAATCAGAAATTTCCGCCAAAGTACGGCAATCGTGCTTTTCTGACCCTTTCAGCCTTCAGTCTAAACAGCTTCAGCCTGACTACGTTAGTAGTTACGGATAATTCATATTTAGTGCCCATCCAGAAACGGTCTTTTTGCCCGATCTCTGCGTTATGCTCAAAATTTTATCCTCGGAATATCAACTATATGCCTGCGGTAAAATTTTTCGTAGGCCTTGATCTAGAACAAAAATCCTCGTTTCTGGACGGACACTATTTAGAAAGGGATGGTCTGTTTCTGGAAGGTAATCCGCCTGAGGCGGATTAACCGCCCCAGTACGATCTTCCGGACCTACGGGGCAGGCACGAATACATTAGCGTATTTTGAGGATTTAAACCTGAGTCTTACGTTGAAATTGGGGAAAATAGCAGTTTGCGTTTAGGCACTAACTAATCAGATTGTCTGGTCTGGGGCTCACGGTTCACGGTTAATCATGAATTTATCGGAATTTTCTTCAAATATTCAGACTCGCGTGGATGAATTTGATAAAGAATGCAAGGCTCGCACCACCTTTCGGATTGTAAGACCCTGCACCAGAATGGAAAATACGACCACCCCATAAGTGACCACAAGAATCACATCTCGGTGGGGACTAGCCGGCAGAGAGAGCGCCAGGGCAATTGAGATACCTCCGCGTAAACCGCTCCATGTCAGAATTTTTACCACGTGGGGACTAAAGCTCCGGAAAAAGCGCAACAGCGTTACGGGTATACCTACGCTGATAAAGCGCACCAGCATTACAATGGGAATTACCAGAATAGCGGCCGTCAGATATTCTCTTGTGAAGGTGAGTACCAGTACTTCAAGACCGATCAACACAAAGAGCACAGCGTTTAGAATCACATCCACCAGTTCCCAGAACATATCCAGATTTGTGCGCGTCTTTTCTGACATGGCAAACAACCGTCCATGGTTCCCGATAAGAAGGCCCGCAACCACAATTGAAATCGGACCTGAGATATGCAGTGTGTCAGCCAATGCGTACCCCCCTGTCACGAGCCCCAGTGTGATCAAAACCTCAACCTGGTAATTATCGACCCTTTTTAGCATCCAATAGGCCAGCAGACCAATGGCAAGACCAAAGACAATCCCCCCCAATGCTTCTCTCGCAAACAGAAAAACAATTGCTTCTGGTGTAATCGCATGTCCTTTCGTAACAATATCCAACAATATCAGGAATATCACCACAGCCACGCCGTCATTGAAAAGCGATTCCCCGGAAATCTTAGTTTCCAGACTTTTGGGTACCCGCATACCTTTGAGAATACTCAGCACGGCGATAGGATCTGTGGGCGAAATCAGCGCACCGAACAAAAAACAATACATCATCGGTAGTCCCAGGCCAAGCATTATAAAAACCCACCAACTTAAAATACCCACCAGAAAAGTAGATCCAATGACACTGAGAGTGGCAAGACTTGTGATGATCCATTTTTGCTGTGACAGATCTTCCAGGTTGATATGAAGCGCTCCGGCAAAAAGTAGAAAGCTCAACATACCATGTAACAATGTTTCGTCAAAGTCGATACTGCGAAGGAGTAAACGCGCTTTCTCTTCAAACCCGAACCCGAGTGGCCCCATCGCAATCAGGCCCAGCGACACCAACAGCGCAATGAGCATCAGACCAATGGTTCCCGGCAAACGGATATAGCGGTAGTTGATGTAGCTGAATATCGCTGAAAGCGTTACCAGCACGGCAATGATGTTAAAAAGCGTCATAATATTACGTCCCGGAAGGTCTACCAAACTACCATTGCGTTATCCCTCCGTTCCAATTGAGGCACGCCTATAGGGTTTTTGTTTTTCTTTTTGACTGGCTTTTATGGATGGGATATTTTATGAATATGATAGAAATGGTGGATCGATCGATAACTGCAATAACACAAAAACCTTAAAAATAGGGTTCTAAACAGATATCGACATCGGTTGCCCCGTCTATTTTTTTAATGATATTTTCAAGATTCGCAGTGATGGTTTCTTGCTGATCAAGTGGAGCCTTTAGACTTACAGAAACCTTTCCGTCCCTGGCACTTACCCTTGCGTTCGGGTATTCAAAAAGCGCTACCTGGGCTTGGGTAGTTAGGGCTAAATCGTTGATTATCTGTTGAGATTCGGGTTTGGGCTGAAAACAGGAAAACCGTATCGTATTGATGATAATGTCCACCGCATTATCCACGGTCAACGTGCCGATATTGATAACCATATCGTAAATGTTCGAATCCCAGATATCAATGCCATAAAGAAAGAGACCCCATTTACGGCGTTCATCATCATCTTTTTTCAGGATATAGCGGGCTTCCTGAGCGGAAATTTTCTCTCGCTCCATCTCTTCTTTTATACGCATTTCAAGGTCAGCAACGATTCTTACTTTAAATGCGTGGGAAACATCTTTAACAAAAAAATGACCGGCCAGTCCGTGATAAACAATCTTGTCTTTTTGGCAGTGTTTGAGTACAGCCGCGCGAATGGATGCGACATACCTTTCTTTTCCATGGGGAAATCTATTCAGAACCGAAGTGGCATCAAGGATATTTCGAACAAGCTTGATTTCAGGTAGATGAAACTCATCCATCTCATCAATGAGCAAATCTCGATCGATACAAGTATAACCAAGTTTTTGGGCCACCTTTTCCGCCACTACTTTCCCCCGGCGATAACTACCCCTGGAGATCGCGATAATGGACATGATATGCTCCTTTGTTAAATATCACTCGTAAAATTTTGCAATCATTCAACGTACGATAAGTACGCCTCATGATTACAAAATTTGCACGCCTTAAATTTGAACTTTTTACAAAACCGTCTAAATCGGACTTTTTACGAGTTCATCAAAATATTGAATAACGGCCAAATTCCCAATTTCTATTTTCAAATTTCAACGTTCTGTGAACGGTTACCGCATTTTTACGGCTTCAACCGGTGTTGTAGATAAGTAAAGCGTTTTTTGGTTTTGTCGTTTTTAACGGCGATGGCCAGGGCTTTTTTGGTCCCTACCATCACCACGAGCTCTCGTCCCCGTGTCACCGCGGTGTAAATAAGATTGCGCTGAAGGAGAATAAAATGCTGGGTATGAATCGGGATCACCACGGCCGGGTACTCAGACCCTTGTGACTTGTGAACGGAAACCGCATAGGCCAGGACAATTTCATCCAGATCGGTATAATCGTAGACAACCTTCCGGCCATCAAAGGAGATAATGACCTCCTGGTTATCCAGGTCAACCGTTTTAATTCTCCCAATATCACCGTTGTACACGTCCTTGTCATAATTGTTTTTAACCTGCATGACCTTATCGTTGACTCTGAAACTTATGCTGCTTCGATGCACACCCCCTTCGCCCGGATTGAGGGCCTTTTGCAATTCAGCGTTCAGGTTTGAAGCTCCCGCCACCCCCTTATGCATGGGAGTCAAAACCTGAATGTCGTCAAAAGGATCATAGCCAAAACGACGGGGTATCCGATCCATTACAAGCTCTATGATAATCTCAAGTACTTTTTCCGGGTCTTCCTGTTCGATAAAAAAACAGTCGCTTTCAGGTTCAGATCCTTTGAAAGATGGAATAATACCATTATTGATCTTATGAGCATTGACAATAATACGGCTTTCCTTTGCCTGGCGGAAGATTTCGTTAAGCTCTACCACGGGAACCGCCTTGGAGGCGATAATATCACTCAGGACATTTCCCGGACCCACGGAAGGAAGCTGGTGGATATCACCAACTACTATTAGAGTGGTATGGAAAGGGAGGGCTTTTAAAAGGTGGTGCATGAGAACGGTGTCGACCATCGAGGTTTCATCGATGATCAGCACGTCACACGTTAAAGGATTATCACTGTTTTTCTGGAACCCACCTTTCTGAAGGCTGTATTCAAGGAGACGGTGTATCGTTCGCGCCTCATGACCGGTTAACTCCCCCATTCTTTTAGCAGCGCGCCCGGTGGGCGAAGCAAGCATAATTCTTGCTTTAATCCTGGAAAAAATCTTTAAAATTGCATTGATGATGGTTGTTTTGCCCGTACCAGGGCCACCGGTGACGACCATAACTTTATTTTCTAGCGCGCATCTTACGGCTTCAATCTGCTTTTCAGCAAGCCGAATCGAAAGCTGATTCTGTACCCAATCAATGGCTTTGTCCGGGTTGATCTTGCGGATAGATTTTAGAGCCTTTAAGAGGGTTTTCAATCTTGATGCGATACCGATTTCACACAAGTGAAGCCCGGCAAGGTAAACCGCCTTATGGTTTAACCTGAAATCCTCGATACTTTCATTCAAGTCCTCAATGACAATGTGTTTACCGATTACGAGATCACCGACGGCATGCGTTATGACCGCCCTTTCAACCTGGAGGATTTCCTGGCACTCTGAAACCAGCGCTTCATAGGGGTAATAAACGTGTCCTTCATCCGCAAGCTGGTAGAGGACATAAAGGATTCCTGCTTCGGCCCTTAACTTGGAATCTTTTGCAAACCCAAGCTTCTCGGCAATATTGTCGGCAATCACAAATCCGATCCCAACAATATCCGTTGCAAGCCGGTAAGGGTTCGTTTTCACCACTGCAATGGACATGTTCCCATATTGTTTGAAGATCTTTGTCGCGTAGCCGGAGCTGACTCCATAGGTCTGAAGAAAAAGCATGACGTCACGAATTTCTTTCTGATCGTCCCAGGCCTTTTTGATCATCATGACACGCTTTTTACCGATTCCTTCAACATCAATCAGTCGCTCAATGTCGTTTTCGATGATATCAAGGGTCTCCTTGTCGAATCGGTTTACGATCCGTTCTGCCATGACCACACCGATGCCCTTGATGAGTCCGGAGCCCAGGTATCTCCGGATACCGTCGACAGAGGCCGGAACCGCCGTCGCATAGTCAACGACCTTAAACTGTTTGCCATATTTAGGGTGATTGGACCACTCCCCTTTCATTTTCAGGATTTCGCCCGGCATGGGCGCCATAAGATTCCCCACAACGGTCACCAGATCTCGCTGCCCGTTCACTTTTACCCTGGCTATGGTAAAGCCGTTCTCCGGATTGCTATAGGTTATTCGCTCTATCTGACCTTCAAGGTCTGAAAGCATCACGATGTCCTGTTATGATATCCAGTCCGGCACCCGAATGTTCGTATTCGGTCTGGTGCTCGGGATATAACACTTGATGTCAATAACCGGGGTGCCATCCAGTGCGTCAATTCTGTCAATATAAATGATATTTCCTTCGATACTCGTTATTTCACAGATTGATATGGCGATTAGATTGGGTCTTTTGGGGGAGTGCGTTGCAAATACACCGGTTAACGGGTTTTTAGGATTTGCTCTGGGATGAACTTTCAATATCTTTCTATCTTTCGGGGTGTCATTCTTATGGAACCAATAAAGAACCACGATATGGGAAAAACCTTCCAGGCCGAGTAAGGCCTCAGCGTACTTTTCGGCAATATCGATCCGGACGGCAGTGTCGGTTTTCCGGATAACACCTACAGGGAAAATCTTAAATTCATCGGACATACGGGGTCTCCCATCATTTCAATTCAGCAGTGAATTTTCCTTTTCCAGAACAGAAAATATACAAAATGTCAATATTTTACAGAAGATAGAATTAATTGCGGTAACTTCTCAAAAACTTATGGTTAAACCTACCAGCAGAGTCATCCGGTAATTTTTTTCAAAGCGGGCAACTGTTTGAAGCCGTTTAGGGCGGCTTACAGTGACCCGAACAGCATAAATTGTTAATTGTAGCCTGTTTGTGCTAAGCGACACACTCATTTTAGATCCCGTGCGCGGGTCACTGTTAGGCGCCCTTAACTGCAAGTTTTGGCCGTATTGAAAAAAATTGCCGGGTGGCGCAGCGGGCCTACCGGAACATATTGAGAAGTTACTAATTGCGAAGCTATTATGTTAAAACCTTTCACGCTTGACTGTGTAGCCGTTTTTTTTCTATAGTCCCTGTGGCCAACCTGAATATTTATAAAAACTTTTTGTGACGTTCATATTTCTTTAGGTATCCGCACAATAGATAAAAACCAACTAAAAAAATAAAAATCATCTCCCAAAGAGTTGGTCGATTGATCAGGGTTCAAGGATTCAAGAGGCCAAGGATTCGAGTGAAAACGACAAAAAAACAAATATATACAGAAAAATTCCTGACTCTTGGAACCGTCTTTTTATATAGACATACTTTGATAATATTAGAGGGCAAGGGCAGAGAAGGCGCAAGTGTTTATGTTATCTGTATCAAGCAGTTTTCATTCACTTGAACCCTTGACCCCTTGAATCCTCGAATCCTCTTCTC
>JAFDFH010000357.1 GCA_019309945.1 Deltaproteobacteria bacterium | reverse complement strand
TGTACGGTTTGACCTCACAAATCAGAAGATCCGCTGTTTCCATACCATCGAATATTTGCCGAGGGGTATGGGAGAAAAACAACCTTAGAGTATGTGAGGTTTCTCTATATTGCTGGATCTTCTCCAATTTAGTTGGTGATTCTATGAGGATTCAAGGGTTCTAGGATTCAAGGATTCAAGTGAAATGCTTAGAGATTGTAGAGAGTTAAAGGTTTGGCGAGAGTTCTATCAACTATGTCTGGAGATTTATAAGGTAACGAAAATAATTCCCAAAAATAAGGGATTTGACTTTACCTCCCAAGTGAAAAGGGCGGCCCTCTCTATCCCGAGCAATATTTCAGAAGGGTACGGGAAAAAAACTACCCCGGAATATTTTAAAAATCATTAGAAAATAAACACTTGAACCCTTGAACCCTCGAATCCTGGACCCCTTGAACCCCTTCTCCCAACTAATTGGGAGAAGAACCTAACAAGTAAACCCTGAAAGTTCATCTTGTTTAGTATTTCGAACCCAGAACCATAACTACCTAGATCAAAGGAGAGCTTTATGCTAGAAAAAAATCACAAGCCAAAAAGAACAGACAATTCGGAAACCAGCAGACGGACTTTTTTAAAGACCGGTGCGGCCTTGGCCGGCGCCGCATTGCTGGGGGAAGCGTTTAACGCGGCCTTCGTGTCGGCCGCCCAACAGAACCGGAAAGACTTGAGCGATGTGCAGTTGTTGTTTGTCCAGAACGCGAAAGACGTGGTCATGAAGGACGGTCGACTCACCCTGATAGGGGTCAGCCCCACAACCATTTTTTTCACCGACAGACCCAATCGTATCGCCGGTCACATGCACACCGAAGACTTCGTTCTCGAATGGCAGAAGGGCGCAGGCCCGGAAAGCTTTCACACGGATCCGCCCAATGCCACCTTATCGGTTTTCGCGGAAGATGACATCGTGGATGTTGTGGTGGAGCTTAAGAATCCACGTCTGGCGGGCGGTGCCCTCGTGTATGACGTCGGTGTGCTGGAACAGGACGAACCGATCCCCTCCGGCCCGGTTTCATTGTTTATCGATCCCATCGGAAGGCCGCTTTCGCCGGGATCCATTGCCGGTGTCCGCAGGCGAACCAGACGCAGAGCGGTGCGACGGGCGGCTGTATTGGACTAAGCAACGGGTTCAGGTGCCAGGTGTCAGGAACTGACGGGACCATCAACATTAACAAACAAAAAGAGGAGAAAAATTATGAAAACGAGAATGAACATTGTTTTGATCACCGTGAGCATGGTCGTCGCACTGGCCCTGGGGGCCGCCACAACTGTTTACGCCAAGGCGGCAAAGGGCGTTGTGATGGGTGATGCTGTGGTTATTACGGCCAAGGTCCTGGCCATAGACAAGGATGACCGCATCCTAACGCTTCTGGGACCCAAGGAGAATGTGGTCGATGTTGTTGTGGGTGAAGAGGCAAGGAATTTCGATCAGATCAAGGTTGGGGATGAACTTAAGATCACGTATTACGAATCTGTTGCATTGTATCTCGGCAAACCCGGCACCCAGCCGGAAGAGGATGCGGGCTTGGTTGTCGCCAGATCAGCAAAGGGAGAGAAGCCGGGCGGCTATGCGGTGGGGGCTGTCGATGTGAGCGCCACGGTTGTCGGCATTGACAAGAAGAACCGCACCGTGACCCTCGAGATGCCGGAAGGAAACGTGGTCACCACCGAGGTCGATAAATCAGTAAAGGCCTTTGATAGCCTGAAAGTGGGGGATTCGATCCATGCCCGTTTGACAAAGGCAATCGCGATTTCAGTGGAAACACCCTAAGAAGAGAGTTCAGAGGTTCAGGCCTGCCCTGGTGCGACGGGATGGGGATAACCAAAGCCTGGTCCTTTGGGCCAGAATTCTTTACTAGTAGAAAGGAAGGGAGGTGAAAAAGCTTCTGAGGCTATAACAACATCGTCCAAAACAACCAAACAGGAAGGAGGTATGTGCAATGAAAAAAACAGTATTATTTGTCGCATTAGCAGCCGTTATGATGGTGATGCCATTCCTGACCACAGGGTCTGTTTTTGCTTTCATGGTAGCTACAGGTCCTGATGAGGTACAACTTACCGGCACCCTTTATAATTCCAATCATAAGAATGCCAAGGGTACAGACACACTCAGTGTCTTCATTCGCCACAAGCAAATGGGTTTCAAGGTCGAAGACGCTCGGGATATTACCGGCGACGCCAGCAAACTAGATATTCTTGAAGCGATTTTCCCTCCGAAGCTGGTCATCGAAGGCTCTAGTGATACTATTGCATTATTGCAGAAACCGGAGATGGAGGGGAAACTTATCACCATGGAAGGTTATCTGTATATCTCGAGTGGGATGTTTAACGTCACTAGAACATGGAAAGGCAAAAAATAGCTCCAACCAGACGGGCCGGCTTTCACAGTGGTCGCTTGAGCGTCGCCGGGATGTCAGCGGGGTTCGGGGAAAGATGATTAAGGAATTCAAAGAAAAGTACAAAATTAAGTAATGGAAGGCTATTCCCTTCAGGAGCAATCTTTTTGGGCAAGGCTCTGTAACTATTAACCCTAACAGTATAGGAGAAATGATTATGAAGAAAACAGGAATTATGGTTATGGCAGTGCTGATCTGTTTGGCTTTTTCTGTAACAGGTTACGCTAAGGCTAAGAGTGACAAGGAAGTCATGGAGGAGATGAAACAGCCGATTAACTGCTCTACCGCTGAAGGCGACCTACGGATGTTAGAGCACGAAAAGGCTCACGTGGCGAAGCAAATTGCCAACGGGGTCATGGCAATTGTGCCAATCAGTGCAGTTATAGGGATTATCACAGGCCACGAGAAAATAAAAATAAAAGTGGCTACCGGTGAATACAACAAACTGATCGACAAAAGAATCGCAGAAATTAAAGCCCATTGCGGAATAGATTAATGGTAACGGATCAGGGGTCACGGTTGGTCGCTTGTGCGCTTCAACCGTGACCAGAGTATTTGCGTTTTTATACATCATTGACTTATTGAAATCCCAAATATCAAATATCAAACAAATTCGGATCTTCTCCAATTTAGTTGGTGATTCCATGAGGATTCAAGGGTTCTAGGATTCAAGGATTCAAGTGAAATGCTGAGATATTGTAGAGGGTTAAACGTTTGGCAAAATCGTATAAGCTTTGTTTGCATATATATAAAGTAACGAAACGTTTTCCAAGAGATGAAATGTACGATTTGACCTCACAAATCAGAAGATCCGCTGTTTCCATACCATCGAATATTTGCCGAGGGGTATGGGAGGTTTCTCTATATTGCTTATGGTTCAGTCTGTGAATTGGAAACCCAAACGATGATATCTGGTGACTTGGGTTATGTGAGAAAAGAGAGATTTCAGGAAATAAGAGAGGAGAT
>JAFDFH010000356.1 GCA_019309945.1 Deltaproteobacteria bacterium | reverse complement strand
TCTGAACCTGTTGAGGTCTCGCCATTACCTTTCGTACTTTGATTTTTATCTCCTCCCCCAAATGCCATCGGACTCATACTAAACACAAAAATTAATAAAGTTGTAAAAATTAAAATAGCTTTCTTCATAAGATGCCTCCTTTTTGATGCGGTTAAATTTTTCGTCTTCCTTGAACTTGAATAAAAATTGACATTTTACAAAGGTCTTAGTTTTAGTTCCTAAACGAATCTAAACGCGAAAGGTTACAGCTTTTTTTAATTTTTCAACTCAGCCGGAGCCCCCTAATTTTTAATTTAGAGATTTCGTAATCATTACTTTAATCTATTACCCTAATTTTTAGTTTGAAAATATCGACTTCCAGGTGAATACGCCTATAAGTAAATCCATATTTAAAACAAAAAAATCTGTAACATTTTGATGCGTTATACGTTATAGGAAATAGCATGGAAACATACGGTTCATTTTACCGGAGGCATAAAGACAAATTATTTGGCTATCTAATGCGTTTGACCGGAGACTATCAGCTTGCCAGTGATATCATGCAGGAAAGTTTTACCCGTATGTTGGAACATTATGGCCCTGAGTCGCTAAATGTGAGGCTGCTTTTCACCATCGCAAGAAATGGCGTTTTCGATGACGTACGAAAAAAAGCGCACAGGAAGGAACAGATAGGCGACATTGAAGAACCAAGCATTGATCTAGAACAGCAGCTTCTGGTCCGGGAAGAGTATAAAAAGGTAATGGCCGCCATGCAGAGACTTGAAGAGACGGAGAGGGATATTCTTGCTTTAATTGTCAGTAGTAATTTGACCTATCGCGATATTGCCGAGGTCACTGGTATCAGCGAGGCCAACGTTAAGGTAAAGGTCCACAGAGCCCGGGTCAAAATCAAGAAAATGCTTACTATGGGAGAAAAATGATGAACTATATGATCAGCATGTTCATTGATGACGAGATGGACATGGGCGAAAAGATTGAATTTATTGAAACTGTCAGAAAGGACAAATCATTTACAGATGAAGCCTTGGGCCTTTTGCGTCAGGAAAAAATTATCCGCGGAGACATAGTAGACCGTGTGCCATTGGTTGAAGTAAAGGCACCTTTTAGCTGGAAACGGTTCATGCGGCCGTTTCTTCAGCCGATAGGGTTAGTTGCACCCGCCCTTGCCGCTGTAATAATTTTCCTGGTTTTTTTCATGCCGCAACCGTTACGCACCCCGCTAACAAATCGGTTCGTCATTTATCGACCGGACGTTAACCAGGTAGAGATCACGGGGACTTTTACGGGCTGGAAACGGGTTCCCTTGCACAAAATCGGCGATAGCGGTTACTGGGAGGTCTCTCTTGATCTCACTGAAGGTGAGCATCGATTCACCTATATCCTGGAAGGTCGACATTCCTTTGCCGATCCAACCGTACCGGCTCGGGAAGCTGACGACTTCGGCGGCCAAAATTCAGTTTTATATGTGGAGCAAAGCGTATGAGACCGCTTGCAACGGTTGCTTTAATTTTGATTTTCAGTTTGGCCGGTTGTTCAAACCATTTTTACCGCATAAAGGGAGATACACTGCACTTATATCTTAAAAAAACCGGGGCCAAGAATGTCCTTTTCGCATTTTCAAAGGATGGCTATGAGCCTCACCAGGCCCTGAATGTAGATTCATCAACCTGGGAGGTAACCGTACCGTCAGGCATTGAATTTAGATACTTTTATATTGTGGATGGAGTGGTAGTCCTGCCGTCCTGTCGGTTCACCGAAAAGGACGATTTTGGTTCTAAAAACTGTATTTTTGTACCGGGCCTGTAACCAATTTCTGCGGCAACCGTTATAGGGTTAAAATGTTTCACCAAGGAGGAAAAACATGAAAAAAATTTTACCCATCATACTTTGTTTTTTTCTTTATGCCCCCTCGGCAATGGGGGATGAAGTGGATAACGGATTGCCGTACACGGCTACCGAACAAATCAGAACCCATACGAGGGCAATGATTAATGCCGGTATCCCAAGCGACGAAGCCATCAAGATGACCCGGATGATGATCAAGAACCGTTTCCAACAGCAAAACATCTTGCAGGCCCAACAGGCTTTAATGAATGCGGCCGAAGAAGGTTTACCCAAGGAGCCTGTCATAAATAAAGCTTATGAAGGGATGGCCAAAAATGTACCTGAAGACAGTGTGGTTCAGGCTATGGAGAAGGTACGCAATCGTTATTCTTATGCCTATCGTAAGGCTATCCAGCTCACAAAGGATCAGAGTCGAATGCAGAAGATCGGCAACACGATTGCAGAGGGGCTTACCGCCGGGATGACCGAAACAGATATTGAGAAGACGATTGAAAAACTGGAGCAAAGAACCCGTCAGATGACCCAAACCCGGACCGAAGCATTCGCCGAAGAAAGTTTTTTATCGTTAAGGACCATGGCACGTCTTGGCGTATCCTCCCAGGACGCGGCCGACGTAGTGAGTCAGGCACTTCAACAAAAATATAGCATCCAGGAAATGAAA
This sequence comes from Deltaproteobacteria bacterium, assembly GCA_019309945.1. Classification (GTDB taxonomy): domain Bacteria; phylum Desulfobacterota; class Desulfobacteria; order Desulfobacterales; family JAFDFH01; genus JAFDFH01. The sequence goes on along the minus strand of JAFDFH010000356.1, from coordinate 894 downwards.
CAGGTGCGTCATTCATTCATGGTGCATTCCATGAATACGGATCCTACAAAACTTGCACATCAGTTTGCCTATAACATTAGACAGGGTGGACGCCCTGAAAATATAGGTGCCAATCAAATTGGCAAACCCGATCAAACCGGTCGCTCTGGAGGTTCCGGTGGTTCTGGAGGTTCCGGAGGCCCTGGGGATTCCGGTGGCTCCGGAGGTTTTGGGGATTCTGGTGGCTCTGGAGGTTCTGGTGGCTCTGGAAGTTCCGGTGGCTCCGGAGGTTCCGGGGGTTCCGGCGCCGGCAAGCGATAACACAAAAAACAATCAGGGCTTTGCTTAACTAGTGCCCAATCGTAAGAACCAAGACGATTATCTTTTGATCCTGGATATCGCATAGGATGCGATAGTCTCCGACTCGATATCGCCAGAACCCGGCATAGTCTCCTTTTAACGGCTCCCCAAAATGCCGCGGGTTTTTACAACCTTCAATCCGGTCGTTCAGCCAGTCGAGAATGCGCCTTTGAACAGAACGATCAATTTTTCGCAATTGCCGCTCTGCAACATTGCTGATTCTAACTGTCCAGGCCAAGCTCTTTCCTCAACTGTTTCAATGATTTGGTGCTGCTCATCTTGGAAAGAGACTGTTTGGCGAGTAGTATGTCCTCGTTGTCCTCCAAATATTGGATGATAGCCTCCCGAACCACTGCGCTGCGAGTGCTACCGCGTGTTTTAGCGAGCAGATCTAACTCCTGCTCTAGTTCCTTATCTAAACGAACCGCCAACATATTGCACCCTCCTTCTAAGGTGTTATACAATGTATAACAATTTTCGGGATGTGGCAATAGATTTAGCACATCCGAATGTATTGTCGAAATCACCCAATTGCGCTGTCTTCGGACTTTGGGG
>JAFDFH010000355.1 GCA_019309945.1 Deltaproteobacteria bacterium | reverse complement strand
TCAAATTCGTCCTTCAACACCCACGCTCGATGTATCCGGTGATTTCCTTTGTGTAGCGCATTGAGGATGCGAGAGTCCTTGGGAGCATTACCAGTTTGTTAATGGATTTCTGATGGATTAGCGAAAAAAGTTGCAGAAAAGCAAAAAAAGTTCTGGACATTCCTATTGATTGCCTGTATAGCATAATCAGGTATCGTTATGAAAGGCAGGTGATCAAATGGAGTCAGTGCATTTAGGGAGATTTTGTGGACAAACCGTCAGTCCTCAGCAATTAGCCGAAATAGTTGAGATAATAGAAACATTTCCGAAGCTCAGCCGAACTGAACTTGCCAACACTGTCTGTGAGATTTTCTCATGGAAAAGACCTACTGGTAAACTGAAAGGCGTTGAATGTCGCCAGTTTCTTGAACACCTGGACGGAAAAGGGACCATCAAACTGCCTGCATGCAGAACGCAGTATGCGAAGAAAGGCGCGGCAAAGGTTCAGCGGACCGAAAAGGCGGATATTCAACCGACCATTTCCATAAAGCTGAAGGAACTGTTGCCCATACGGTTAACAAGGGTCGATAACCAGGAGCAACGGCAACTTTGGTATGAATACGTCGATCGCTATCATTACCTGGGATATCAGTTGCCCTTTGGAGCGCAGTTGCGCTATTTCATTAAATCCGGTTCGATCAGTGAGATACTTGGGTGTTTTCAATTTTCCTCTCCGGCCTGGAAGATGGCGTCGAGGGATCGATGGATTGGCTGGAGCGAGGCGAAACGAAAGGTCAACTTACAAAAGCTCATCAATAACAGCCGGTTTCTCATTCTTCCATGGGTTAAGATCAAGAACCTTGCCAGTATGGCTCTTTCATTGGCAGTCAAGAGGGTGCCGGATGATTGGCAAAGCTGCTACGGCTATCGCCCGGTTCTTATGGAAACACTGGTTGACCGGAAAAGATTCAAAGGCACGTGCTATAAGGCGGCCAACTGGATACATGTGGGAAGAACGACTGGCCGTGGGCGTATGGACCGGGACCGCAGCCGGGAGGGCGTAGCGGTCAAGGAGATTTATGTGTCCCCCCTTTCCTCCCGATTTCGTCAAGAGTTGGCGGGATGTTAGAAAGGGGGCGCCATGGGACTTGCAGCTCGCATTCTTGAACAGGATCCAACAGGGGAATTTCGATACATGATCCATGATGAAGTGGACAAATGGGTAGACCAGATTATAGATGAGGTGTTTGAAGACGGCAAAGAGCCCACAATCATGGAACTCAGCCAACTATTTTCCGAAACAAAACAAAAGTTTTTCGGAGCCTGTTTTCAAGCCCTGATTGAACAAAAATACGCCGGGTTGTTGGAACAGGAATACGCCCCTTGCCCGCAATGCGGCAAGATGTGTAAAAAGCGGCGTGATCACTTAAAAGAGATGGTGACCATGCAAGGTCCCAGTGCTCTGAAGCGGCCTTGGTTTTATTGCGTGAATTGTTCATATGGATTTTTGCCTGTGGACAAGACGCTGGAGATCAGCCGTAAAAAACACCAGTTTGACGTTCAGGGAAAGGCGACTCGGACCACTGCGGAGGTTCCGTTTTCCAGTGGCAGCGAGCTGTTTGAAGAGCTCACCGATCACTGTGTCAGCGACCATTTCATGCATGACACATTTGAGCAGGTGGGTGAGTACGCCTGCCTGGAAGATGTTATCCCCACTCGGCAAGAAATTGAGGCAAAGTGCCGGGAGGTAAAAGAAAGCTCCTGGCGTCCGGTACTGGTAGTAGCTTCCGATGGTGCTCATGTCCCGACGCGTCTGAAAGCAAAGCGCAATGAAAAAAGAGGCAAAGGACAATGGCAGGAGGCCAAAGGGTTCCGTATATATTTGGTGGGCAAAGATAGAATCGTCCATTTAGCGAGTTGGCATCAAATCCAGAATGAAGAGCAATTTGGCGAGGATCTGTCATTTGTCGCGTCTCGAATTCCACAGGCCAATCTTCGCATTGGATTGTTGGGTGACGGAGCCGACTGGCTGTGGAAACATATGGTTGCCTGCTTCCCCAAAGGGCGCCAGATTTTGGACTATTTTCATTGTGCAGAACATATCCACAAGGTGGCGAAACTTCAATATGGTGAGAAATCTCAAAAATGCCTGGAATGGATGGAAAGCACGATCACGCGGCTTTTCTATTCGGAAGTGGATAATGTGATTTGGGGCCTTCAACGGATGACTCCCCGAGATAGTCTGGCAAAGGAAGAAATCCGAAAACTCATTGGCTACCTGCAGAACAACCGGGAAAGAATCCATTATCGAGGCGATCGAATCGGCGGTTATCCTATTGGCAGCGGGGGCATTGAATCTGCGAACAAATTCATCTGCCATACACGAATGAAGCGTTCAGGGGCATGGTGGGTTAAGGAAACCGGAAACGCAATGCTTAGGATTCGTTGTGCGATATATAATGGAACCTACCATAAGGTTTTTGACAAGTATAAGAAAAATCAGATTCCACTCTAATCAGCAATTTTTGTTAACAAACTGGTAATGCTCCCATATTTACCACGCCATCCACCACATCCGAACCAAAGGTCTTGGCTGCCTTTGAACCCATGAGCGGGGATATAAACCCAACCGGTAAGGCAGGAACACGCATATCCTTCCACTGTAGGGCCAGGGTACCGCTTGAGGCCATGTCAAAAATCGGCATTATCACATGTGATCCTGCCTTTTTGGCCTTTATCAGGGAAGCGCTGAAATCGCTGGCCCCGGTTGGATAGGCATCCAGTCCGGCCACCTTCCACCCGGCCTTCTCGAACCAGCCCTTCATCCCTTTGCCGATGGCGTTGGCCCAGAGAACGTCCTGAACAATGATGTATACGTTGTTGAAGCCGTAATCCTTTTTTAACTTGGAAAAGGTTTTAATGAGATAGCCCACCACATATTTTGCATTCAGCATACGGAAGCAGTATTTGTACTTTTCCGGATCACCCTTATACTTGCTCACGAATTTAGGAGTCATGGCCACGTTGATGCTTACCATCTTATATTTTGAGTAAATATCCATAGCGGCTAACAACACCTCTGAACGGAATGGTCCCAAAAGGACAGCATCCGGCTTCTTTTCCAGAAACAGCTTTTCAATGGCTAAGAGGGCGTCGGCGATAGGCACTCCCGGTTCGCCTCCCCGGGTATCTATGGAAGCAATTTCCATGGGCCGTTTCTTGTCTCCAACTTGCACACCCCCTTTGGCGTTGATTTCCTCAACAGCCATGGTGATGGCCTTAAGCGCTTCTGAGGCCTCTAAAGTTTTTAAGGAACTCGGAACACCGATTACAATCGGTTTTTCTGTAGCTATGGCTGACAGTGGAAATAACCAACAAAACGCGACGGTTAGAAAAACAAAGACATAGAGAATTCTCTTTTTCA
>JAFDFH010000354.1 GCA_019309945.1 Deltaproteobacteria bacterium | reverse complement strand
GAAATTATCCTCGGGATGTCCCATCGGGGGCGTCTGAATGTTCAAGCCAATGTCCTGGAAAAAACCTATGAGGATACGTTTGGTGAATTCGAAAGCTGTTATGACCCGGAGAACCTTATCGGTGCGGGTGACGTCAAGTACCATAACGGCTATCTGGCCGACATCAAAACCGCCAATGACCATCAAATGCGGATTTTTCTGGTCAACAATCCAAGTCATCTGGAGTCTGTTGATCCGGTCGTGGAGGGTTTCGCACGGGCCCGGCAGGATCTGCGGGGCCAGGATGGAAAAGACCAGGTACTGCCGGTCCTGATCCATGGTGATGCCGCCTTTGCCGGACAGGGTATTGTTGCCGAAACCCTCAATATGTCGCAATTGAAAGGCTATTCAACCGGCGGTACGATTCATGTGGTGATTAACAATCAGATCGGTTACACCACCCTTCCTGAAGACGCCCGCTCTACCCGCTATTCTACTGATGTGGCGAAGATGTTGATGGTGCCGATTTTCCATGTGTACGGGGAGGACCCGGAAGCTGTCATTCATGTGGTCCGTCTTGCGGCGGATTACCGCTCGATGTTTCACAAAGATGTCGTGATTGACGTGGTCTGTTACAGAAGATACGGGCATAGTGAAGGGGATGAGCCCTATTACACGCAACCGCATATGTATGCGCGAATCAAGGCACGTCCTTCCCTGAACCGTCTTTATGCCGAAAAACTTCTTAAAGAAGGTCTGATCCAAGAAGAAGAGATTGAGCAGATTGAGGCATTGATCAACCAGTGTCTGGAAGAAGCCTTGCAGACGGTTCGGGGCAGTGCCTGCCCATTTCCCCAACCCCGCTTTTATGAAAATTGGAAGGGTTTTCACGGGATATACTCCCATGACCCACTTCCCACCGGCGTGGATCGAAAAAAACTCATTGCGCTGTCCCGCAAATTAAATTCCGTGCCTTCAGACTATTCATTTCATCCCAAACTCGTAGGCCTATTGAAAAAGCGACAGGAAGCCATTGAAAAGGGGAACGCTATTGACTGGGCCAATGCCGAAGCCCTGGCTTTTGCATCGCTGCTGGTGGAAGGCATTCCTGTTCGTCTGAGCGGTCAGGACAGCGGTCGTGGCACCTTCAGCCAGCGTCACAGTGTATTGGTGGATGCTAAAACCGAAAAAAGATATATACCGTTGAACGCGCTTGACAAACATCAAGCTCGTTTTTTTGTGTTTGACAGCATGCTTGCGGAAGCCGGCATTCTGGGATTTGATTACGGGTATGCAATGGCCCAGCCCGAAGGGCTCGTTATCTGGGAAGCACAATTTGGCGATTTCGTCAACAACAGTCAGGGGATTGTCGATCTCTACATTGTCAGCGGAGAATCCAAGTGGCAGCGTTTGAATGGTCTTGTCATGTTACTTCCCCACGGATTTGAGGGTATGGGCCCCGAGCACTCCAGTGCGCGTCCGGAGCGTTTCTTACAACTGTGTGCCGAAGATAATATTCAGGTCTGTAATCCGACCACACCGGCCCAGTATTTTCACCTGCTCCGGCGCCAGATGAAGCGCACTTTTCGCAAACCCCTCATTTTCGCAAACCCCTCATCATTCTATCACCAAAGAGCCTTTTGCGTCATCCTCTGGCGGTATCGAGCCTCACCGAGATGAGCTCCGGTTCTTTTCAGGAAGTACTGGATGATGACGTCAATTTGAAATCACCTCAGCGAATTGTTTTGTGCAGCGGAAAGATTTATTATGATCTTATCAAAAGGCAGGAAGATCTGAAAAACAGAAAAACGGCCGTCTTGCGGGTCGAGCAGCTCTATCCTTGGCCGGAGGCCCAGCTTAAAAAACGGGTGGCCAAATTTCGGAAAGCAAAAGAGTGGTGCTGGGTTCAGGAAGAACCGAAAAACATGGGCGCCTGGTCTTTTATGCGGCCGTTGCTTGAGTCTGTTATCGGCGGGCCGGTTCAATATATCGGCAGAACGGCAGCTGCCAGCCCGGCCACCGGATTTCCGAATATCTTCAGACAGGAACAGGCCGCCATCATCGATCAGGCCGTTGGTTCGGTTTAGAAAAAAATAAAGGAGCAATTATGGTGCTGGAAATCAAAATTCCCGGTGTGGGCGAATCGGTTCAGGAAGCGATTCTCGCTCAATGGTACAGGCAGGATGGCGACATGGTTCACAAGGATGAACCGCTTTTCGTTATTGAAACCGATAAAGTCACCCTTGAAATCGAAGCCGAGGCCGACGGTGTTTTAAAGATTTTGGTGGAGGAGGGTGAGACGGTTGCCATTGGCGCAGTGGTGGGAACGATCGATACCGATGCTGCCATCCCGGAAAACGAAGAACCGGTTGTAAAGGTAACAGAGGAAGAAACTGTACCAGAAGAAGCGTTGCCGCCGCTGCAACCGGAAAAAGAGGAAGTTTCGGAAGAAACAGCCATTCCCCCGGTTCAGAAAATCCTGGCCCCTTCGGTGCGTCGCCTGGTTGCTGAAAAAAACCTCAATGCGAAGGAGATCCCGGGCACCGGCCCCGGAGGACGAATTACCAAAGGGGATGTCTTACTTTACCTTGAAAAAACTCCGGCCGACCTTGGCGCAAAACCACAGCTTCCCCCGTCTGTTCCAACACCGGATACCCGTTGGCCCGGCGAAGCGCAAACCCGTCGTGAGCCCATGAGCCCGATCCGCCAACGCATCGCTGAGCGTCTCCTGGCGGCCAAACAGAACACGGCCATGCTGACGACATTCAACGAGATTGACATGCAAAATGTCATTTCGATTAGAGCGCAATTCAAAGAAGCGTTTCAGAAAAAATACGGGGTCTCTCTGGGCTTTATGTCGTTTTTTATTAAAGCGACTTTGGTAGCACTGGGAGAATTCCCGGAAATAAACGCTTCTATAGACGGCCAAGACATTGTCTATCATGATTACTATCACATTGGCATCGCCATCGGCGCGGAACGTGGCCTTGTGGTCCCGGTTATTCAACATGCTGAGAAACTCGGATTTGCCGGGCTGGAACAGGCGATTATCGATTTTGTGGCAAAGATCAAGGAAAATCGCCTGGAATTGGCTGACCTGGAGGGCGGAACCTTTACGATTACCAATGGCGGGGTGTACGGGTCACTGCTGAGTACTCCGATTTTGAACATCCCCCAGAGCGGCATTTTGGGTATGCACAAAATTGAGAAACGTCCAGTTGTTATAAACGACGAGGTGGTTATCCGACCTATGATGTATGTTGCTTTAAGCTATGACCACCGGCTGGTCGATGGCCGACAGGCGGTTACGTTCCTAAAACGCATCAAGGAGTGTATTGAAAACCCTGAACGGATTATGATGGAGATATGAAAATGGCTAAGCAGGAAAGCTATGACCTTATCATTGTCGGCACGGGGCCGGGGGGCTATGTCGCTGCTGTTCGGGCGTCCCAACTCGGCTTGAAGGTGGTGTGTATTGAGAAGGAAGCTCGATTAGGGGGGGTGTGTTTAAATGTGGGCTGCATTCCAAGTAAAGCACTGCTCGACTCCAGTGAATACTTTCACATGGCCCAAAAACGTTTTGCTGAACACGGTATTCAGACCGGGCGGGTGCGTTTGGATCTTGCGGCAATGATGGCACGCAAAGAACGGGTAGTCAAAGACCTCACTGAAAATGTCCGCAAGCTTCTGGAGGGAAACAAAGTCCGGGTTATACACGGAACGGCCCGCCTGGCCGGAGCGGATCGCGTGGAAGTCACAAAAAATTCCGGTTCTTCGGGAAAGGGTGACCGTCAAGTTTTGCAGGCTAAAGCCATTATGCTGGCGACAGGTAGCATTCCGGTTGCGGTTCCGGGGCTCGCGTTTGACGGGAATCGCATCGTCAGTTCCACCGAGGCCCTGAGCTTTGATTCGGTGCCGAAACATCTGGGAATTGTGGGTGGTGGATATATCGGCCTGGAATTGGGTGCGGTTTGGTCGCGTTTGGGCGCAAAGGTAACTGTGATTGAGATGCTGCCGCAAGTTGCCACAACGCTTGATGGTCAGGTGGCCCGTGCCTTGGAGCGGATTCTTGTCAGACAGGGTCTTTCAATTCGCCTCAAAACCAAAGTTTCCGATGCCCAAATATCCGGGACCAAGGTGCGGGTGAACCTCCTTGATGGGGATGCTAAAAAATCGTCCCTAAACTGCGATCGTCTTCTGGTGGCGGTTGGACGACGCCCCCTGACACAGGGTCTTGGGCTGGAGGAGATCGGTGTGGAGATGGACCCCCAAACCGGTCATATCCTTGTAGATGAGACCTATCAAACCAGTATTGCTAACCTGTATGCCATCGGTGATTTAATCCCCGGCCCCATGCTGGCCCACAAAGCTTCGGCCGAAGGAATTGCCGCTGCGGAATGCATTGCCGGCCTGCCCGGGGAGGTGAACTATGATGCGATACCGGCAGTGGTTTATACCTGGCCGGAGGTTGCCAGTGTCGGGCTCACCGAGGAACAGGTCAAAAAGCGCGGCATCCCTTATTGTGTCGGCAGCTATCCGTTTGCGGGTATAGGACGTGCCCGGTGCATGGGGGAAACCGATGGTTTTGTCAAACTCATCGCCCATTCTGAAACGGATCGGATATTGGGGGCGCACATTATAGGCCCACGGGCTGCGGATATGATCGCCGAATGTGTCCTGGGCGTCGAGTTTGGTGCGAGTTCAGAGGATATCGCCCGGACGGTTCACGGCCACCCGACCTTTTCAGAAGCTTTACAGGAAGCGGCCATGGCAGTGCGGAAATGCTCCATTTACGCATCCTAATTTGTTGTCTTCTGCAAGGAGGTCCTGGTGAAACGATCCATAAAGCAACTTTACTCAAAAACCACCGCTACGATGAAGCACTCCTTTATCAGGGAGATTTTAAAGATCACCAAGGGTGTTCCAGGGATGATTTCGTTTGCAGGGGGACTGCCGAGTCCGGAATCATTTCCAAAAGATCTCCTCAGTGAGCTCTTTGCTCAAGT
>JAFDFH010000059.1 GCA_019309945.1 Deltaproteobacteria bacterium | reverse complement strand
AAGTTTCTCCCTGTCCCTGAAACCAAGGGAACATGGTATACGAGATAGGGTCGTTTTGACAGATCGATGGATGCGGCCGTCAGTGCATCATCCATTGGCGTTACTGCATGGCCATACCGCTTTATTCCTTTTCTGTCACCCAGAGCCTTGTCAAATGCATCCCCCAATACCAGGCCAACATCCTCAACGGTGTGGTGGTAATCGACTTCAAGATCCCCTTTGGCCCTTATGGACAGGTCAAAAAAACCGTGAACGGCAAAAAGGGAAAGCATGTGATCGAAAAAAGGGATTCCAGTCGCTATTTCATTCGAACCTTTCCCGTTTATATTTAATTTTACTATGATTTCAGTCTCTTGTGTTTTACGACTCACCGTAGAGATACGATCCATCATTCGTTCTTCCAATCATTTTATAAATTTTCATTGAAAATTATCGTGGGGTTATTGTTAACTATCAACAGTATCCCTTGCAAATCAAGCCGAATTATAAACCGTATCGAAAATATCAATACGCTTCCTTCTTTAAGGTTTCATTTCAAAAAAAAGTTGCGTATAAGAATGGACCAAAGTAATTTTTCAAAAACTTATAGTTAGTGCCCATCCAGAAACGGTCTTTTTGCCCGATCTCTGCGTTATGCTCAAAATTTTATCCTCGGAATATTGCCCGATCTCTGCGTTATGCTCAAAATTTTATCCTCGGAATATCAACTATATGCCTGCGGTAAAATTTTTCGCAGGCCTTGATCTCGAACAAAAATCCTCGTTTCTGGATGGGCACTAGTTAAACCTATCAACGGAGTCATCCGCTAATTTTTTTCAAAGCGGGCAACTGTTTGAAGCCGTTTAGGACGTTTTGAAAAAAATTGCCGGATGGCGCAGCGGGCTTTACGAAACATATTGAGAAGTTACGACCAAAACTGTTGGTATATATGAAAATAATAAAGGGATGTATACATTTTAAGGTTACCGATCCCTTTTATGGAGTTGTGGTGGAGATGAGGGGGCTCGAACCCCTGACCTCGGCATTGCGAACGCCGCGCTCTCCCAACTGAGCTACATCCCCACTTACATATTGGTTACTATATCAAACAATGAAGATAGGGTCAATTTAAAATTTTGCTGAAGGAGTTTACGATGAACAGCATCATATTAAAGGATGCTTATAAACGTTTTACCCTGGATCAGGACAAGACGTTGCCACCTGAAGAAACCGTGCACCGCTTTAAAGAAAAATTAAAAAAGATCGATCTCAATATTCTCGAAGATACGATCAGAATCGATAATGGCCGATTGGATATCCCGGTTTATTTCAGCAGTTGCGGTAAGGACGCCCATAAAGTTACCGGAACAAAAAAGCAGATGGGAAAGGGGGCCACCCCCGCGCAAGCCGAAGCAAGCGCATTAATGGAGTTAGCTGAGAGATTCAGTTTTTTCAGTTTCACCCAAAACCCGGAAAATTTTTTTACTGAAACATACCAAAACTTGAAAAACAAAGCCATTCCCTTTGAAATGATCGCTCAATCTGTCCACGATGATTCCGGAGATCTTGATTTTACACAAAAAATCTTTGAAAATCTTCCTTTAAAATGGACCCCTGGGTTTAACCTGACCCGAAATACAAAGGTGCTGATTCCATTTAACTGGTTTTTCACTATCAACGCATTTAACGGACCGTCTGCCGGCAATTGTGTGGAAGAAGCCCTTGTTCAGGGTATCGGCGAAATTGTTGAACGACATGTATCCTCCATTGTCAGCCAAAACAGATTGAAAGTGCCAGCAATACATGCAGATTCAGTGACAGAGCCAAAGGTTGTAGAAATGATCCAAAAATACAAAACCGCTGGGATAAAATTCTATTTTTCAGATTTCTCCCTCGACATGGGCATCCCCACCGTGGGAATGCTGGCCTATGATCCTTTGAACTTCCCTGAAAAAAGTGAAATTGTCTGGACTGCAGGAACAACAACGGATCCCCAAAAAGCTTTAAGCCGTGCCCTCACCGAAGTAGCCCAGCTTTCCGGAGATTTTAATACAGGTTCCAATTATGTTGCAAGCGGTCTCCCCAAATTCAAAAAAATCGAGGATGCTGAGTTTGTTATTTGCCCCGGAAAAGAGACATCCATCACCAGCCTTCCTGATATTTCAAACGATAATATGAGAGTCGAGATTGAAAACTGCATTTCTGCCCTATCAAAAAAGAAGATGGAAGTTATTGTGGTAAATACAACGCATCCGTTACTTAACATACCGGCATTCTATACGATTGTACCAGGTGCCCATTTTAGGGAGCGTGCTTTGGGAACGAGCGTAGGAATGTTCTCAGCCAAACTGATTTCTGAAAATCACAACCCGCAAGAAGCGATTCGCGAACTTAAACAGATGGATAATGCCCTACCGGATAAATATTATATCAAATTCCATCTCGGATCATGTTATCTCTCCCTGAAAGATCCTGAAACCGCGCTGGCTCATTTTAACCAGGCAATTGAACTTGAACCAAACGAACAGGACATCCCCAGCATATATTCCTATATGGGTGTTTGTCTCAAAGATATGGGAGAATATCGGAAAGCGATCCAAATACTCAAAAAAGGGGAAAAATATGATAAAGAAAGAACAGATATTTATAATCTGATGGGATTTTGCTACTTCAAATTAAAAGCTCATGAACAGGCAATTGAATGTTTCAGAAAAGTCATTCAGCTTGACCCGGGGTCAGCCATTGACTATGCCAATATTGCTTCAAATTATCGCGACTTGGGGGAAAAGGAAAAGGCCGTTCAATATTATGAGTTGGCTTTGGCCTTGGATCCCACCATCGACTTTGCCATAAAAAATCTATTGAAACTCCAGCAATAGAACTAATGCCATTCAAAATTTATTTCCCGCATTCCTTTAAATAATCACTCATTAAAAAGGCAATTCCAATTGTAAGCGAAGCGAATTATTTGGTTAAATATTCCTATTCTGATTTTTATGCATATATTGTTATTGTTATCTGTTTTTTTAACAGGATTTTTTTTAAACCGATCTTTTAAGAATCAATAGTGGAGGGAACTGACAATGGAAAAACAAACCTTACTGATACCCAATATAACCTGCGGGCATTGCGTGATGTCTATAAAAAACGAATTGAGCGAATTGGAAGGGGTAAAAATGGTCGTAGGTGACCCGGAAAGTAAACGTGTTTCTGTTGAATGGGAAACCCCTGCCACGATTGAAGGGATTAAAAATGCCTTAAAGGAGATGAATTATCCGGCAGAATAGTATGCTTGGAAGCATTACCGATTTGTTAATAATCGCATCAGAATCTGATCGGGATGGTCTATTTCTTCCTGAATATGAATTATCATAACATTAACAAACGGGTAAAACTTCCATTATAATTGCGCATCGTATGATGATATTCGTGGAGGGAGGCGAATGAATCCATTTCAAACCTGATCATGAATATTATCTGTTGGAAAGAGAAAGATCCATGTCTGAGAAAAAAATCACATTACCGTTAACCGGTATGACCTGCGTGAACTGTGCCATGAACATTGAACGCAGCGTAAAAAAGTTAAAAGGCGTCAAGGAAGCAACGGTTAACTTTGCTTCGGAGCAGGCCATAATTAATTTCGACCCGGAACAACTTAAAATCAGCGAAGTGGTCGAGAAAATCCGTGGCTCCGGCTACGGTGTTCCCGTGACAAAGATCGAACTTCCGATAACCGGAATGACCTGTGCAAATTGCGCTATGAACATTGAACGGGTTCTAAAAAGAAAAGTCGCCGGCATCACCGAGGCCTCGGTAAATTTTGCCACAGAGCGAGCAATTGTCGAATATGTTCCAGCTGTTGTTTCCCTTGACAGCATCATTGCAGCCATCAAAAAAGCCGGTTATGGGGCCGTAGCCCCCGATGATATAATGGACGGTGAGGATGCGGAACAAGCGGCCCGTAGTGCCGAGATTAAAAACCAAACCCGTAAGTTTGCTATCGGGTTATTATTCACCCTACCCCTTTTTTTCCTCAGTATGGGGCGGGATTTCAACCTTATCGGTCTGTGGAGTCATCATCCCTTGGTGAACTGGCTTTTCTGGGGACTGGCGACACCTGTCCAGTTTTACACCGGATGGGATTATTATGTCGGCGGATGGAAAAGCCTTAAAAACAAAAGCGCAAACATGGATGTCCTGGTTGCCATGGGGTCCTCCGTCGCATATTTCTATTCTTTTGCAATCCTCATTTTTCCACTCCTGGGAGACCACGTATACTTCGAGACCTCTGCAGTCATAATTACCTTAATCAAACTGGGCAAGATGCTTGAATCCAGAACCAAGGGTAAAACCGGAGGGGCGATTCGAAAACTGATGGGGCTTCGTCCAAAAACTGCAACAATCTTAGAAGCGGGAATCGAAAAAGAAACCCCCTTAAGCGACGTCAAAACAGGTGACATCATCATGGTCCGTCCCGGGGAAAGGATACCGGTTGACGGCATTGTGTTTGAGGGAAACTCGACTGTCGATGAATCCATGCTTACCGGTGAACCCATACCCGTGGATAAACGTGAAGGAAGCGTCCTGGTTGGCGGCAGTATCAACGGCGAGGGCCTCCTTAAATTTAAGGCCACACGGGTGGGTAAGGAAACCGCCCTTTCTCAAATTATTCGCTTGGTGCAGGAGGCCCAGGGAAGCAAGGCCCCTATTCAGGGTATTGCAGACCGGGTGGCGTCCATATTTGTTCCATCCGTAATTGTGACAGCACTGTTTACCTTTGTGTTGTGGTGGGGAATCCAGGGCGAGTTTGTCCCCGCCATGATTCGACTGGTGGCGGTTCTGGTTATTGCCTGCCCATGTGCACTGGGACTTGCGACACCCACGGCAATAATGGCCGGAACAGGCAAAGGAGCTGAAAAGGGAGTCCTGTTTAAAAAAAGCGAGGCTTTGGAGAGGGCATCCCAACTCGATACGATTGTGCTGGACAAAACCGGCACCATCACAATGGGCAGACCTGCTGTTGTTGATATCATCCCTTTTGATCCTGTTTGCAAAACCATAGATCAGTTACTTAAACTAAGCGCTTCCGTTGAAAAAGGATCGGAACACCCTCTTGGAAGGGCAATTGTAAGTGAAGCGAAAAGCAGAAACATAAGTCTTTTTGAATCCTCAAATTTTAAGGCATGGGGTGGATTTGGTGTTGAAGCAGAAATAAATGGTCACTTCGTACGGATGGGAAAGCCCCAATGGTTCAAAGAATTGGGAATTGATATCCATATGCCCCGGGATGCTGCTAAAGGTAACAATGTTAATCCCACAGATGCCATCAGGCGTCTTCAATCCGAGGGGAAAACGGTTATGGTCGTCGCCCAGGCGGACAGGCTGTGTGGTTTGATCTCCGTAGCGGACATACTGAAACCGGAGTCAAAGACAGCTGTACAGCAGCTTCATGACCAGAATCTTAAAGTTGTCATGTTGACGGGTGACAATCTTCAAACAGCTCGTGCCATAGCGTCCCAGGTAAATATTGACGAAATTTATGCCGAGGTACGTCCTGAAAAAAAATCTTCAAAAATAAAAGAAATTCAAGCTAAGCAAAAAAGGGTGGGAATGGTGGGGGATGGGATCAATGATGCACCGGCCCTCGCCCAATCTGATGTAGGCTTTGCCATTGGAACGGGCACAGATGTGGCGATTGAAACTGCTGACGTAATTCTTGCAAGCGGCAACCTGACCGGTGTATCCTGGGCGATAAAACTCAGCCAAGCAACCATGACCGTGGTCAGGCAGAATCTCTTTTTCGCCTTCTTCTACAACATTATTCTCATACCCATTGCAGCGGGAATACTCCAGCCTTTTGATTTTTTCCCCGGCTTCTTAAGACAGCTTCATCCAATCCTGGCTGCCCTTGCAATGGCCTTAAGTAGTATTTCGGTTGTAGCGAATAGCCTCCGCCTTTATCGTTCGGGCATTGAACCTAAAACGTGAATAAAAGGAGCCAGTTTAAAAATGTTTCAGTTTGTTCAAGGTCAAGGAGGGCGAAAATTTTAACCACAGGAATACATGGAGTATTTCGAGGATTAAAATTTGAGCCTGACGCAGAGATTGGGCAAAATGGAACGTTTTGAAATTGGCTCAAGGATTTTTATGAATAGAGATTAACGGCGTGTCACCAGCTCATCAGCTAAATTCATATAGTCGATTGCACCGTAGCTACCGGGCCTAAAGAAAACCACCGGTTTACCGACGTCCGCGCTTTCGGCAATCGTCGTATTGATCCTGATCACTGTATCCAGCAGCAAATCTTTGTATCTTTCGTCGTTTTTTAACTTCTCCAATATCCTTTGGCTGACCCGGGTTCGACGGTCAAATAGTGTCGCCACAATCCCGGAAACTTCAAGTTCCGGGTTAATCTCTCTTTTTATTGCAAAGATGGTATCGAAAAGTTCATCGAGGGCATCATAGGCATATGGATGCGTCTGACAAGGTACCAGAATTTCATTAGCGTAAGTGAACACATTAACAGTCAGCAGGGAAAGGCTCGGTGGTGTATCCAGAAGGATAAAGTCGTATTTTCCTTTTACTCGCCCAAGCGCTTCTTTGAGTCTGTTTTCCCTTCCGATCTCATTGATAAGTTCAACCTCTGCTCCGGCAAGATCAATATGGGATGGAATCAGATCAAGATTTTTCCAGCTTGTCTGTAAGATGGCATCGGTTACAGAAACCGATTCTTTGTTCATCATGATATCATATATCGTCATCATTGTTTCATTGGCACCAACGCCAAGTCCTCGGGTTGCATTCGATTGAGGGTCCATGTCAACAATGAGAACCGTTGACCCTTTCTGGCTCAAAACCGCGCCGATATTCAGAACAGTAACGGTTTTCCCTACACCACCCTTTTCATTTGCTACCGCGATGATTCTGCTTTTTTGGGCACCCATATCAAAAACCTCCTATGAATTTGTATCCGGTCAATTCGACTTGAAATATCTGACTCGATGTATTTTAGATAGCGCCTGAAAGAAATAGACCATCCCGATCAGACCCTGATACGATTATGAACAAACGGGTAATGCTCCCGTTCTTCTTTTGGGTCAATCGGGTTTTGGGCAATCAACTCAATTTTTTTCCTGACCTTGTTTATCCGGATGCCGACATCATTGGAAGCAATCTCCATTTTTTTCAGGATTTCGTAAGCCTGCTGTTTGTCACTCTGTTTGTCATTGACCAAATCAACGGTCTCTGACAGATCGGTCACATAGGACTGGAAACGCTCGACAAGGCCCTCATAAAGTTTGTTTGAAGCTGCCTCAACCAGTTTAAAAATATATTGAAATTTTATATTCTCCCTGTAATTTTTAAAATGGTCAATAATGGATCGTTCGGTCTCGCGCTTCATGCGTTTCAGGCCGTCTTTTAATGCCTGAATCTCCCCTTCTTTTTCGTTTTGAACCGGTTTTTTTAATAACTTTTTAAAAACCTTGAGGACCTTGTAGAAACCAAGATGAACGATTGCTTCGGTTTTGATTTTAGCAGAATATCGCATTGTCGCATCCCCGGGCGGAAGCTTTAAGCCCACGACATTTTTGATCGATTCTAAATCCGCTGATACTGGGCTGCGCTGCAGTTCCTGTGCCGGAAATATTCCCAAACTTTCAATCGTTTTATTATAGTCGCTTATTGCCTCTTGGACCATTGAATCATAAGGCCTTGCGATTGATTCCAGATATTCCTTTATACGCTTTTCCTCCTCCCGGATAAATCTGATTATTTCCGGGTTTGTAACTTCGGCCATGAACGTATCGACGGTCTGTTTAAGTTCCTGGAACACTAAAAAAAGCGTATTTGCAAAACCGGAAGAAAGGCTCCCTTCATATTCCTCAAACGCTACTCTGTAATTCCTGACAAACTGGATGACATCCGCCAAAACATTACCGGATCTTTTATCAAAAAAACGATCAACATCTACTCTGATTTCCCGCTTGATCTTTTGTATCGCACCGTCAAGCGTTGTCCTTATTATAGATTTTATCTGATCCATCCTCTCCTGGCGCTTCTTCATCTTTGCAATGATTTCTCCTGCGCTTTCAGCATCTTTGGAAAGAAGATTTTGATTCATGTGAATCCAACGTTCAACGCCGGCTGAAACGATGCCAAGTCGTTCAAGATGGTTTCTTAAAAGCAAAGAATAACGCTCCCCTGTGACCTTTTTTTTAAAAGCGACTTCGAACCCCGCTGTTTCCCGATCCGAAAAATCTACCAGTGATTTTTCCTTTTTCCATTGTGCATATCTATTTTTATCTTTTTGAGGAAGGTTTTCTTTGTGTGCCTTGAATAGGTTGAAAAGCGCTGACAAGGTATAGATCTCAGGGTTAGATTTTATCAAAGCCAGTTCTTCTCTAACCCTTTCAATTAAAGCGTTTAGATCTTCAATCGACGCATGTTCGCTGAAATCACAGTTGATAACAAACAGGATATTTTCCATAATACCCATTTTTTTGATTATGGATAAAAATTTAATGTCCGCCTGGCGCAACCCCGTTCTGCTGCTGATCACATAAACGATTAGATGGGTCAAGAGCAAATAATCCTGGATTTTGGCAAGATGAAGCGGGTTCGGAGAATCGCTTCCCTGGCAATCTGCGATTTCGATACTGCCGTCGATCTCACGGCAATTGATGTCCAGTTGAATATCTTTCAGATAGACCGATAGCGAATCATTCCCTACAAAAGTCATGTGCTCCGGAAAATGATTTTCATTATATGTTCTTGTCAGGGAATCCGAAGAAATGATGTCTTTGACCTGTTCATAACCTTTCAGGTAGGATGATAAAAGAACACTGTTAACATTGCGTGTGTCGTTTGTAATTAATTGCTCCGTGCTGAGGGTATTGAGTGCTTCCTGGAGTGCCAGTCGCTGCCTGTATCTTCTGAGTTCGAACCTGTCATTTTCAGAACGCCAGTCTGATGCTGGAAACAAAACCAAAGCCTGTTCGATATCCTCATTAACCTCCTCCCAGAATTTGAAATACAGCGTTGCTTTAAGGGAGGGCCCGCAACGTATTCGGGTGACAATGGATGTAACCACACCCGCTCCCCGTTTTAAATAATCCCCTTTGAACAAGGAATTTACAAACGTGCTTTTACCGGACTTTATAGGCCCGACGACAGCCACACGAATAATCTCTTTCGCTATCTGTTCAGAGATGCTGTCACACGTCTTTTCCCATTCTTCAAAGGAATAATTAGATAGGCCCGGTATCGATCTCGCATTCCGGAACAAAGATGCGATGTCCTGGTTGATCTGCAACAAATCGTCTTTTAGAGCGTCATAATTATTCATAATAAATAAAATTGAACGACGATTTTGGGGTAGAGCACTTTATTAGATAGTGCCCGTCCGGAAACGAGGATTTTTGTTTGAGATCAAGGCCTGCGAAAAATTTTACCGCAGGCATATAGTTGATATTCCGAGGATAAAATTTTGAGCATAACGCAGGAATCGGGCAAAAAGACCGTTTCTGGATGAGCACGAACTAAGTTCATGCTTGATCCATTTTTATTTTTTGGGTTTTACATACATAATACTTTGTAAATTTTGACTTTTATGATATAGATGTTAAAAACGGAAACTAATGAAGGGAAAAATAAATTTATGTCAGAAAAACATCCTGAATGCCCGCTGTACAATCCATTAAATTGCAAGGAATATTACAATCCTAAACTCTGTGCATTTGTAAGGAAGGACAAAGTCTGTCTTAAAAAAAAGAAACCAAAACCAAAAGCAAAGGTAAAGGAATAGGGACTGGGACTGGGACTGGGACAGTTAACAAACAATAAATTTTTATTTTTTTATTTTCAAAAAATTATCGGTCAGGCATGACCTGCTTTTTCCGAAAGCAGCACGGGATCAATCCCTATTTTTTTCACCGCCTCTTCCCATCGCGTATCCACCTGTACATCAAAAACGATCTCCTTAATAATCGGGCCTGTTAGCCACGTATTTTCCTTTATCTCGGAGTCCAACTGACCCTGCCCCCAACCAGCACATCCCAGAGCTATTATGAACGATTCCGGCCCTTTTCCCATGGCGATGGCCTTTATAATGTCTAGCGTGTTACTCATGGCCATAAAAGGCGTAATCATTAAGCATCCCTGCCAATTAAAAGGAGGACCATGAAGCACAAAAACCTCACCGATGTGAACAGGACCACCGATGTATATGGGTATGGATTCTGCGCCGGCTTTATACTCCGCTTGATTTTGCAGACAGGTACGGATGAACTCTGTTGACGACAATACCGACTGCTCCGGCTTCAGTATGCTCCGAAATACATGTAACTGTTTGAAAAAAATTTGGATCCATAAGGCTGGGCATGGCCATAAGAAACTGCCCTTTCATAGAGGCCATATACCTATTTTCTATTTTGTCCTCCACAGCCGTCTCCTAACATCTCGATTTTACATCCGTTTTACTTTTTCTAAATGTTGAATATCAGAGTTGATACGAACGGATAACCCACAAATAAATGATTTTCAAATTTAAACAATTGGCCCTGTTTGACAAACTACTTAGTGCCCATCCAGAAACGGTCTTTTTGCCCGATCTCGGCGTTATGCTTAAAATTTTATCCTCGGAATATCAACTATATGCCT
>JAFDFH010000353.1 GCA_019309945.1 Deltaproteobacteria bacterium | reverse complement strand
GTGGCTGTTAACCACTGGGTCCGCGGTTCGAGTCCGTGCTGGGGAGCCATTCGACGCGCTTAGGGGCACACCACTCATGTGGGTGCCCCTTTCGCTTGCTCATGGCCTTCGGCCTCTACAAATTTATCTTAAGCGTCGAATGGCCTTGAGCCCATCGAAAGGCCATTTCGAGCATTCTTCTCAATTAACAACTCTTTTTGCATAAAAGTAAACAATGACCGCCTGGCTTTACATTCTCCGTTTAAAATCCGGCAGCTTATATATTGGCGCCACCACCGATCTCAAGCAGAGATATCATGACCATTTACATGGTTCAGCATGCCGAACCACAAAACTCGACCCACCACTCAAATTAGTCTATTCAGAATCATTAGCAACCTTTTCCGAAGCCAGAAAGCGAGAAGCCCAGGTAAAGCGTTGGACTCGGGTTAAAAAAGAAGCTTTACTTTCCGGTGACTTGGCTAAATTACGGAAACTTTCGAAATCTAGAAAAAAAGTTAAGTAATCCATTGCAGGTGTGCGCATAACACCCTTGAGAAAGTCGAGGATTCTTATTCTCGCCTTTTCACTTTATTTTCAACAGGTTATAGTTATTCCATTTTTATGGGTTCGAGTCCGCTCCGACCGATTCAATTGTTAAGCAGCTTCTTTTGAGGCCTCCAGCACCATTTGCTTGAGCTTTCGCAAAGCCGCCTTTTTTATCAACACTTTTAATGCTTCCAAATGATAGGCTGGAATTGGCTCGCAAACCCCAACGTGTACCTTAAATTTAGAATTATTTTTTGCCAACATTTGCACACCCCTCTCAACAGATTTCCAATTTAATATTAGATTCTCCAAAGCTATTTTGGTACCGTATAATATTCAGATTCAATGGAGCAAGATGAGTGCGCAATTAAATTTGAAAAGGATGTTGGGCTGGATATTTACAATTGTTGAATTGAAATGTTCGTATTGGCAAACCAAATGTACATTTTCCCGAGATGATGTATTAAGGCACGAAATCCACAATTTCGGTCCTTGCAAAAAGTTGAAGACTTGCGTATGCTTTATACAATCGGATACTTCGCGAACTTTGGCAAGGAGTGCGCACAACAACAATTTGATTATCAATCAGCAATAATGATTACTCTTAAAAGGAAACATCATGAATAAGCTTGGGGATTATGAGGATTATGTAAATCACCTCTCCCATCAGAATAAATTACAGGAAAAAGAAAGAGCAAGGAATGCTTGAAAACAACGGAAAGGTAGTTCCGTTCAAAAGGGATACATCGAAAGTCGGCAGGAACGAGCCTTGCCCCTGCGGCAGCGGGAAAAAATATAAAAAATGCTGTTTGGGCAAACAGGCCATACCTTCACAAACGCTGTACTATCGGCGGTTGTCGGAGGCACATGATTGCCTTGTGGATCGTTTGCTTCCCTATGCCACCCGGACGTTCGGAGAGGAAGCCGTTGATGTGGCTATGCACGAGTTTTTGCTCTGGCCCGACCCGGAGGACGAGATCGATGAAGACACCCTTGACCGAGTCGGCCCCTTGTTTTGGCCCTGGTTTTTATTCAACTGGGAGTACGATTCTTTTGATACCGGATTGGAACTTCCGGGGCCGGAGGGCCGAACCGTGGCCGAACTTTATGCCGAAGAGCGCGGCAACCGACTCGATCCGCTGGAACGCTGTCTGATCGACAACTTCAACCGCAAACCTTACAGTTTCCTGGAAGTATTACACGTTGACAAGGGAAAGGGGATGCGGTTGCAGGATGTTTTAGAGGGCAACCGTATCGAGGTCCAAGAACGGTCCGGATCAGAATATGTACAGCCCGGAGACCTGCTTTATGGCCGTGCGGTTTCTGTAGACGGCGTGGGAATGCTCATAGGGCTTGGCCCCACCATTATTCCTCCCGGCCGCAAACCGGATATTATTCAATTGAGAAAACAATTGCGTCGCGGCCTAGCTTCCATAACCGATGACACGTTGTATGAATGGGACGCCGAAATCCGGGAGATGTATTTTCACATCGACCATGCTTTGCATTCCCTGCCGCAACTCTGCAACACGGACGGCGATCCGATGGAATTTCACCGGTTGATTTATGAGGTGTCTTCAACCGAAGAGGCTTTTGAGAAGCTCTGCGACCTTTGTACTACCGTGGAATCCGAGGAACTCCGCGCCGATGCGAAACGGGATGACACCGACCGGATCATTAGGGTCGAAATCCCATGGGACCGCCAAGGTCATAAGGGCAGCCCGGGGATGCCCAATACTGTACTAGGCCGTATCGTGATCGACGGCCGCCGACTGGCCGCGGAGGTCAACTCTGCTGAAAGGGCCGAGACCCTCCGTCATGAGATCGATGCCAGGCTGGGCGCAGGTGCTCATTTCAAAGTCGACGAGATTCAAGATGTTGATTCGATGATGAACAAACATATGGCAGGGACGGCCGAAAGGAAACATTCCCCGGAACATGGCGAGTTGATGCAGCATCCTGAGGTGCAGAAGCAACTGGCCGGAATGATATGCAAGCACTGGGAAAGCTGGGTGGACAGCAATATACCGGCCCTGGGAGGGAAATCCCCCAGAGAGGCCATAAAATCCCCAGACGGGCGTGAAGCCGTTGAAGCGCTTCTCAAAGACGCTGAAAGGGATCGGGGCCAAGATCCATTTACAACGGAAGCAAACCGTAAAGGCACACGCCGGGTAAGAGAATTGCTCGGGTTGAATGATTAGCAAAATATGTTTCCACCTCCTTGTGCAAGGGGCCAAGACATTTGCATTGAAACAAAGAAAATTTTAGGAGATCAAAATAATGAATAGTGGGATTGTAAAATGGTGAAAATGTGAAGCCTTGTGACGAAAACATTAAGAAAACTCTGGAACTTGTTAAAGACATGTTCAGCATAGCTGAGAAAGGCGATGCAGATCGGGAGGACGATCGATGCGGTATTCTTTATGGGGTGTTGCGCGATTCAGCTTATGAAATAAAACAAATTGCAGAATCGGAAAAGGAAAAGCATATAAAAAAGGGATGGTGGAAGTAAGGCTGTGTTTTTATAATTTGAACTTTGATATCAAAAAGGTATCGTGAAAGATTTTGATAATTCAGATAGTTGCTGGCGTTGCAAGTTGTCTGGATTGGATCAGGAGCCTACAATACCTCAATATTTTGCACTATGCTTATTGTGGAATATCATTTACATTCTACAAAGTTTATATTGCGCTCCACTTGTGACGGTTTTTGGCAAGACTGCCAACAAACTATACCACCGGCTTGGTCCGGATGGTCTATTAAACGGGGGAGCTTCATCTCCAATATCTGTCTCTCGGAAACGTACCAGATGTGTGCATTTTTCTACCATCCTTAAATCTTTTGACTAATGCATGTAGTCGTTAACCAATTGTTTTT
>JAFDFH010000352.1 GCA_019309945.1 Deltaproteobacteria bacterium | reverse complement strand
GCCTTCCTTGACCTTTAACAAACTGAAACGTTTTGAAACGGGCTCAAATAATAATGAATTCGTAAAAAGTCGAATTCATCAACAAATAACGTAACTTCTCAATATGTTCCGGTAGACCCGCTGCGTCATCCGGTAATTTTTTTCAATACGGCCAAAACTTGCCGTTAAGGGTGCCTAACAGTGCCCCGCGCACGGGATCTAAAATAAGTGTGTCACTTAGCGCAAACAGGCTACAATCAACAATTTGTTCTGTTCGGGTCACTGTAAGCCGCCCTAAACGGCTTCAAACAGTTGCCCGCTTTGAAAAAAATTACCGGATGACTCCGCTGGTAGGTGTAACCATAAGTTTTTTAGGAGTTACTCGAATTCATCAACAAACAACCACTCAATGGGGGATAACATGGCAAAAATTGACTTTGGCGGTGTGATTGAAGAAGTGATTACGTCCGAAGAATTTTCTATGGAAAAGGCCCGAGAAGTCCTTAAAGATGAAATCGTGGCAGTCCTGGGTTACGGTGTCCAAGGACCGGGACAGGCCTTAAATATGAAGGATAATGGTATCCATGTCATCGTGGGACAGCGCGAGGGCGGTGATTCCTGGGAGCGCGCGGTTGCGGACGGTTTTGTTCCCGGCGAAACCCTTTTTGATCTGGAAACAGCGGCCCAAAAAGGGACGATTGTTCAGTTGCTCCTGTCAGACGCCGGTCAGGTCGCCACCTGGAGCCGAATTAAAAAATGCCTCAACGCCGGAGATGCACTCTACTTTTCCCATGGATTTTCAATCGTTTATAAAGAACAAACCGGTATTATACCCCCTGAAAATGTGGACGTGATGCTGGTCGCCCCCAAGGGATCGGGACGCACTGTGCGTCGCAACTTTTTGGACGGCAGCGGAATAAATTCCAGTTTTGCAGTTCTCCAGGACTTTACCGGCCGCGCCAGAGAACGGACCCTGGCTTTGGGAATCGCTATCGGTTCCGGCTATCTATTTCCGACGACTTTTGAAAAAGAAGTTCATAGCGACCTTACCGGAGAACGGGGTGTCCTGATGGGATGCCTCGCGGGTGTTATGGAAGCCCAATATCAAATTCTTCGAAAAAACGGCCACGGCCCCAGTGAAGCGTTTAATGAAACGGTAGAAGAACTTACCCAGAGTCTGATTCGACTTGTCGCTGAAAACGGGATGGACTGGATGTTTTCAAACACCAGCACCACCGCCCAGCGGGGTGCCCTGGACTGGGCCCCAAAGTTCAGAGATGCCGTGGCACCACTTTTCGAAGAGCTTTATGAAAGCGTTGTAACCGGCAAAGAAACGCAAAGGGTCCTGGAAGCGAACAGTGCTCCGGATTATCGCGAGAAACTGCAAACGGAACTGGACGTAATTAAAAATTCTGAAATGTGGCGCACGGGCGCCGCTGTACGGGCCTTGAGACCTGAAAAGCGCAAAAGATAATGCCCAAAGACCTTGTAACGTTTCCGTTTTATCCGGATTAGGACATTATTAGGCGCTTATTTGTAAATTTTGTTTATTTTATGGCAAAACTTTTTTCTTCTCGCCACAAAGGCACCAAAACACTAAGAAAGAATAACAAAATGAAATCCTTCGTGTTTTTGTGCCTTGGTGGCAAATATTATTGGTTCCGGCTTGTCCGGGTTGGGGAGAATCATAATGGAATCTATACTGTTATACGACACCACTTTAAGGGACGGAACCCAGGGAGAAAACATCAATTTCTCGGCCCATGAAAAAATAAAAATTGCAGAATGCCTGGATGACCTTGGGATCCATTATATCGAAGGAGGGTGGCCGGGTTCTAATCCGAGGGACATGCAGTTTTTTGACCTTTCTAAGAACATAAAATTAAAAAATGCCCGATTAACCGCCTTTGGCTCCACCCGCAAGCCCGGGGTAGATCCGGGAGACGATTTCAACGTCAAAGCGCTCCTTGAAAGTAAGGCGCCGGCGGTCACGATTGTCGGAAAAAGCTGGGACCTCCATGTTGAACAGGTCATGAACAACACCCTGGAAGAAAACCTTGCAATGATCCGTGACACGGTCGAGTTCTTAAAACATAATGGCCTTGAGGTCCTTTACTATGCTGAACATTTTTTCGACGGATACAGGGAAAATAGGGACTACGCATTACAAACCCTGACGGCCGCCGTAGATGGCGGGGCCGATTTTATTGTTCTTTGTGACACGAACGGCGGCACCCTCCCGTTTGAATTAGAATCGATGATCGGTGATGCCCGTGAAACCCTTCATGGAAAGGATGGAATACCAACAAAGGAAAAACCGATAAAAATCGGCATTCACACTCACAATGATTGCGGGCTGGCCGTCGCAAATTCCATAACTGCGGTTAAAGCCGGTGCTGTAATGGTCCAGGGAACAATTAATGGTTATGGAGAAAGATGTGGAAACGCCGACCTCACCTCGATCATACCGATTCTCCATACGAAAATGAAATACCCGTGCATATCCAGCCAGAACCTGACAAAACTAAAAAAAGTTTCCAGGTTTGTCAGTGAAACGGCCAACCTGGTCCCGCGCAACGACCGGCCGTTTGTGGGAAAAAGCGCTTTTGCTCATAAAGGGGGTCTCCACGTCAATGCAATCATGAAAGTGCCCCGAGCCTATGAACATATGAATCCTGAAGATATAGGTAACAATCGCCGGGTTCTGGTTTCCGATCTTTCCGGAAAAAGTAACGTGGAGTACAAAGCCAAGGAACTCGGCGTCGAACTTGGGGAAAACGGGTTGGACAGCCGTAAGATCGTCTCGGAAATAAAGCGGATGGAACAGGAGGGATTCCAGTTTGACGTCGCTGACGGATCTCTCAAGATCCTGCTTGAAAAGTTTACCCAACAGTTCAGCCCCTTGTTTGAACTGGAATCCTTCAGGGTCTCCATTGAGAAAAACAAAGATCAACCGTGTTCGTCCCAGGCCACTATCAAAATCTCCGTGGATAACAGGGAAGAAATAACTGCTGCCGAGGGCTATGGACCCGTAAGCGCTCTGGACAACGCGCTGCGCAAAGCCCTGGGTAAATTTTTTCCGGATCTGGATACCATGCGGCTTGTCGATTTTAAGGTTCGTGTAATTGACGGGCGGGAAGGAACGGCCGCAAAGGTAAGGGTCCTCATCGATTCGCGGGATCAAGATAATCTCTGGAGTACCATTGGCGTGTCCGAAGATATCATTGAGGCCAGTTGGCAGGCACTCAACGGTCTTTTTGCCCGATCTCTGCGTTATGCTCAAAATTTTATCCTCGGAATATCAACTATATGCCTGCGGTAAAATTTTTCGCAGGCCTTGATCTCGAACAAAAATCCTCGTCTCTGGACGGACACTAATTCGTAAAATCACTCTATCAGGAAGGAGCAAAACAATGAGTGAAAACGTAATTATATTTGACACCACGTTAAGAGACGGTGAACAATCCCCGGGCGCAAGCATGAACACGGCCGAAAAGTTACGCCTTGCCACCCAGCTGGAAAAACTCGGTGTGGATGTGTTGGAGGCGGGTTTTCCAGTGGCATCTGAAGGCGACTTCGACGCCGTTACCAACATCGCCGCAAAGCTGAAAAAAACCGAGGTTGCCGCCCTGGCCCGGACCTCTAAAGGGGATCTTGACCGCGCCTGGGGTGCAATTCAAAATGCCGCCAAACCAAGGATTCATACCTTTATCGCCACATCCGACATTCACCTGGAATATAAGCTGAAAATGTCAAGGGAAGCGGTCGTCAAGGCTGCGGTCGAAGCCGTAAAATATTCCAGATCTTTTACGGACAATGTGGAGTTCTCCGCTGAGGATGGATCTAGGAGTGACCGAGATTTTCTGTGTAAGGTGTTCGAGGCCGTCATTGAGGCCGGTGCAACAACGATTAACCTTCCGGATACCGTTGGCTACGCCATCCCGGAAGAATTTTCCGATCTCGTAAAATACGTCAAGTCACATACCCCGAATATCCACAAGGCGGTTTTGAGCGTGCACTGCCACAATGACCTGGGCCTTGCCACGGCAAACACGATTGCCGCAATCAATGCCGGGGCCAGGCAGGCCGAAGTGACCATAAACGGTATCGGCGAAAGGGCGGGCAATACGTCACTGGAAGAAGTGGTCATGGCGCTGCATACGCGGCCCAATTATCTTCCGGCATCCACACGGATAAAAACCGATCAAATTTATCCGACCAGCCGGCTCGTCAGCATGATTACCGGGATTATGGTACAGCCGAACAAAGCCATTGTGGGGGCCAATGCTTTCGCCCATGAAGCCGGCATCCATCAGGACGGTGTGCTGAAAAACCCCATGACCTATGAAATTATGAAACCTGAAACCATCGGACTCAGCGCCAACAAACTTGTCCTCGGCAAACACTCCGGAAGACACGCCCTCCGCTCGCATTTAAAAGATCTGGGATACGATCTTTCCGACGAAGAATTAAAGATCGTTTTCAAAAAATTCAAGGAACTTGCAGATAAGAAAAAACATGTGGTGGATGAAGACCTGGAAGTTATTGTGACGGAGGGTATCCTTCGAACCACTGAAATTTTTGATCTCGAATACCTGCATGTGACTTGTGGAACAACGGTGTTGCCCATGGCCAGTGTCAAGCTCTCAATAAACGGCCGATCCGTTCGAGGGGCGGGGTATGGAAACGGCCCCATCGATGCGGCCTTTAACGCAATTGCCAAATTGGCAGGGGCGGGATCAGAACTTTTGCGATTTTCCATCAGCGCCATCACCGGCGGCACAGATGCCCAGGGTGAGGTGACGGTGCGTTTGAGCGAAAACGGTCTTATTGCCCTTGGCAGAGGCGCCGATCCGGATATTATTACGGCAAGCGCCAAGGCATATGTCAATGGGTTAAATCGACTGGAATACCTGAAAGCTCATCCGGTCGAAGTGGTCGCATAGAACGGGAGCATTACCGATTTGTAAATAATCGTATCAGAATCTGATCGGGAACAACGGCGAGACGAAGACTCCGGTTCGCCGTTTTCCCCGGTCCGCTTCAATAAAACGTCTACAAAGCAGTCCCACTGATTTTTCTATTTGCCAAGCATCCCCTTTTTCAACTTTTTATCGGCCGGTTTTTTACCGAGCCATATTGAAAAAGCCGCCTTTTTAAAATCAACCCCCTTTATTGTCCCTTTAAGCTCTCCCTTTATGTAAACACTGACCCCCTGCTCCGGAATATAAATGATGTCATATACATCGTTTTTCTTTGCTTCTTCTTTAAAAAAGGAGTTGAATGTATCTATCTCCGCTTTAATGGGTGCAATATTTCCGCCGGTGCCATTATAAAAACCTTCATTCCATGCATCGATCAGACTCTTACTGGAAACACCATTATAAACAAAATGCATCCTGATGGCCATGGGTTCATCGGCCTCAATAATCTCTTGAGGATTATGACGCTTTTGTTCAAGATAAAGTCCGCCGGCATAAACCTTGATAAACACTTTCTTGCGTAAACCGGCCCCGTTTAGAAGTAATGGGCTCTTTCCGGCCATCAGTGTGTCAGGCAGATGGACACCGCC
>JAFDFH010000058.1 GCA_019309945.1 Deltaproteobacteria bacterium | reverse complement strand
TGGTAATGATAGCGGCCTTTTTATTTGTCTCAGTTAGTGCCCATCCAGAAACGGTCTTTTTGCCCGATCTCGGCGTTATGCTAAAAATTTTATCCTCGGAATATCAACTATATACCTGTGGTAAAATTTTTCGCAGGCCTTGGTTTCGAACAAAAATCCTCATTTCTGGACGGACCCTAGTTAATCAAAAAATGACCAAAACCCACGTCCTGTGGTCGTGCAAGGTTTATTTAAACAGAAAAGAACCTTGCCCTTTGGACCAGGATTCTTTATTGATATCGATTCATCAGGACAAAAGGAGGATAACATCATGGCAGAACCCGAAGAAATGTACCAGTGTCAGACGGTCAATTGCGGGTATTTTTACGATCCGGACAGGGGGGACAGGAAGGGAAAGATTCCCAAAGGTACCCCTTTTGAAGATTTACCGGACGATTGGTGTTGCCCGGTTTGCGGGGCCGGTAAGAAGATGTTCAGACCCATGGCCGGGCCGGGTTCGGTCTTAGAAGAAGGTCAATAATTGTTTTAAAAAATAATAAAATCAGGTGAGCCAATTTCAAAACGTCCCATTTGGTCCAAGCTCTGCGTCAGGCTCAAATTTTAATCCTCGAAATACTAAATGTATTCCTGTGGTTAATCCGCCTCAGGCGGATCGCCTGCCTTGACCTTGAACAAACTGAAACGTTTTGAAACTGGCTCAGGTAGATGATTTTAAAATGCCGTGAAGTGCGGATAAATATTTGTCGACCCAAAATACATAAAAGGAGATACTATGAAAATTAACATTGAAAAAAATTTAGTTGAGTTTACGCCTGAGAACGAAGAAGAGACGGCCAAGTTGGAAGGGCTCTGGAAAGTAATCGTGGACTGTGTAAGATTCAGCCGAAAGCTCGTGCCGATTGGGGAATATGTGCCTCAAAAAAATAACATGGCCAGATTCGTGATCGAAGGTGAAATCGGTGAGGGAGTTGATAAATATCCGGAAGTTTATACGGAGAGTGACTGCACCTGCTATTGTCAGACGTGTAATAAATATGTTGCCTTGCGAAAAGGGGATCAGATACCGCCGTGTTGCGGGAAACTCATGGAAGTCCTGGATTAAAATCGAAATGGAGGATTCGGCTTTCTTTTTGTTCCACGGATTTTTCACGGACTGCCACAAATTCTTTTTAAAACATCAAATTCAAAACTAAGCGATTAAAAACGCGCTTGAAGACTGATTTTAGGTAGTGTCCGTCCAGAAACGAGGATTTTTGTTCGAAACCAAGGCCTGCGAAAAATTTTACCACAGGCATATTGTTGATATTCCGAAGATAAAATTTTAAGCATAACGCAGAGATCGGGCAAAAAGACCGTTTCTGGATGGGCACTATGTAGCGCCAAAGGGATCATTCGGAAGGAAAAAATAAATGCCTACCAAATCCGAACAAAGAGAATTTGAAAGGTTTCCGATGGAATTTGTGCTGGAAGTGTCCGGCGTGGATGACGAAGGGAAAAGATTCAATGAAAAGGCAGTGCTAAAAAATATCTCCGGAGGAGGAGCGAAGTTCATAACCAAACAAAGCGCCAGGTATTTTCTATGCCAACCACTGGAAATGACTATTTATTTGCCTGGGACCGACGATGTGAAAGCCCACATGAGAGGAGATGCGACGGTTGTGAGGATAGATTCACCAAGCCGTTCAGGTGTTGAAGTAAAAAACGAAGGACTGGACATAGCCGTAAAGTTTGCCACTCCTTTGAAGTTTAAAAGATTCGATCTGAAAACAGATAAGAACAGTAAATAAGGCTAAGAAGGTCTTGCGACTATCTATGACAAAATCAAAATACCACAACTCCAAAAGCTTTTTGTTCAAGACGCGAATTGCTTTTCTATTGTTGGGAATTTTTCCTTTTCTCATCGTCATTTATCTTTTTTGTTATGGCAATCTAGATGTTACGGATACAATCGTTCTCTTTGCTGCATTAGCACTTTTTTCTATTCTTACCGGCTTTGTTATCCTGAGACATTCATCTGATCAACTCATTAATTTATCAAAAAAAATAGATATTGCAAAGGTTGGTGAAAGTAATGGCCCCATAAAAATTAAAGCAGATCAGGAGCTAATTGATATCGCTGAAAACTTTAACGCCATACTCGATAAATTAAACGGGGTTGACAGGGAAATAAAGGAACAGTCCATCCAGCTTGTGAAATATGCCAGCGATCTTTCCAAATCTTATGAAAAATCGAAAAAAGAAGAAAAATTACGAACCAAGTTGAGTCGATATGTAGGCGAGAACTTGCTGGAAAAGCTCGTAAGTTCAAAGGAAGAGGCCTTCCTCGAAAATGAAAGAAAGGAAACCACTGTTCTTTTTGCCGATATCAGGTCTTTTACCAGAATAGCCGAAAGGATGGAGGTTGAAGACGTCGTATCTATGCTAAATGAATTTTTTGGTACCATGGTGGATATTATTTTTAAAAATAATGGCATATTGGACAAGTTTCTCGGAGATCAACTTATGGCTGTATTCGAACCTATACTTTCCGAAAACACTGCTCCATACGATGCCGTTAAGTCTGCCATAGAAATGCAGGAGGCTATCGAAGCCTTGATGAAAGTAAGGGGTAAACAAAAAAAAGAGACATTTGAGATCGGTATCGGGATTAATACCGGCAACTCTATTGTGGGGAACGTGGGCGCTGAAAACAGAATGGACTATACTGTTATTGGAGATAGCGTTAATGTTGCCGCAAGGCTACAGCAATTGGCAAAGGGTGGCGAGATAATAATTGGTGAGCAGACGTATCGCCAAGTCAAAGACCGATTTCGTATTGAAAAAAAAGGTGAACTGCCGGTTAAGAATAAAAACAAACTAATATTATGTTATAGCGTATTAAAGTGAGACAGAAGGATCCTTGATTCTGCAAAAAAACTTAAGTTTCTGTTTATGCGAGGTAGTTTCAAAATGTTCAATTTTGTCCAAGGTCAAGGAAAGTGACCAAATTTTAAATCATGTTCAACCACAGGAATATATTGAATATTTCGAGGATTGAAATTTGAGCCTGACGCAGAAAGCGGACAAAAAGTGCCGTTTTGCAAAGGTCTCGCCCCCTACCTTTTTTACCCTCAACACTGCTCCAAAAATATAAAAATATTTTTATAATGTGAAAGTAAAGTTATAATTTCGGCATGTATTTTTCGACCTATTTGGGGTTGTAAAAATTATTCGAAAAGATAACTGCCTATAATATTTGGCAATAATTTTTTTGAAGATTTTGGCATAATATTTGCTTAATTTTATACTAACATAATAAATAAATCGCACCCCGACCTCAAAATTTATATAAAACCATGTGACGGCTATAAGCCTCCAAAAGTTATGCTTTAAAAGGGAGATTGAGGCGGCATTTTATTTATGTCTTCTCGGATGTGCGTGCATCTTTTCTCCGAACATCCTCAAAAATAACCAATAATGAGATGCATATCGAGGAAAATAACGGCATTTGGGGGAGACTTAAAAATATAAGCGGTTGAATATGGCCAGATGGCTCAACCCTTGGTATGTAATATAAATGTGGCTATTGCATGCCAATAAAACGTACCGGTTTGGACGACTCCGCACCCACGCTGGTGGCGACTCAACCGAACTGATTGAAGCCTTGAAATGATTCAAGATGAAAAAGGCAGGGCCTTTTGATAGGTTCTGCCTTTTCTTTTTAGACATTAAAAATGTTTATACCGGAACGGTTCTGAGTCACAGTATCCTAACCCGGGACGGTACCAATTTAGAAATTTCGAATTGAGGGATTGTATATGAAATACTACCGATTTTAAATCCCTATCACGAAATTTGACATCTTCCTAAAATTTATGATAATTTTTCAAGTTACCAAAGTAATATTGCATTAAACAGAATTCTTTAATATAGAAGAGCCCGTTTCAAAACGTTTCAGTTTGTTCAAGGTCAAGGAAGGCGGACCGCCTGAGGCGGATTAACCACAGGAATACATTTAGTATTTCGAGGATTAAAATTTGAGCCTGACGCAAAGATTGGGCCAAATGGGACGTTTTGAAATTGACTCTAGGATATTATGCTTGCGGTAGCATACATGTCGTTGACTGCGATTTTGCAATAAAGAGGATTTTAATTGAAAGCAATCGCAATGGCACTATTTCTTGTGATTATCTCATTAAGCGCCGCCCATTCATTTGAGGTCGATGGTCTCAGAAGTGGGATGGCGTTAGAGGAAGCTAAAAAGGTTCTTGAGAGCTATTCATATAGTAAAATCTATATAAAAGAAAATGGTATTCGAGCGTGGGACTACCCTGAAAAGAATACTCATCGCATGATCACTTTGATCTTTTGTAAAGACAAACTGGTCCACCTTCAAAAGCATCTAGATCCGAGCTTTGATTATTTCACAAGATTGATTGAATCCAAAAGAAAAGCGTTGGGACAACCCATCAATGCCTGGTCCCGTCCCACGGATGCCATATTACCTATTGATAGTAACACAATTTCATTTCTTTGGGAAGACGGCGATACCGTCATCACGATTTCATACATTGAATTTGAAAAGAAAAATCAGTTGCATATCACCTATGAAATTAAGCATGAATGCTGGTAAATTCAGAATTACTTGCTTAATAATTATTTTTGTGTAATTTGTGGCAAACTATTTTCATTAAGACAAATAAGTTATTGTACAAATTAAATTCGAATATCGCTGATCTTATAAAATTGGTCGAAATTCGAATTGCTAAAATATAAATAACCCCAACCGGATCATGATGTGAATAATGCCTAATAAGGCCATTGTGGGGCAAGTCGCAATATCTTGAAGTTCAAAAAACAGTAAAAGGGTTGAGATAATGTTCCAGATTTCGACAGAAGAAACATACCAGGATGGGCAAATTATATTCGAAGAAGGCAATTCGGGGGACTGGGTCTATATAATCCAATCTGGTGCTGTTGAACTTTATAGGAAAGTGGGCGAGAAAAAAGTGGTCGTAGCGGTACTGCAACCAGGGGATATTTTCGGAGAGATAGCTTTCATTGCCAAGATACCACGTACTGCTTCAGCCTGTGCGGTAGGGCTTACTTCAGTTGGGATCATTGACCGCACTTTTTTAGATCAGGAATACAATGGACTGTCCGGAAGCTTCCATGTGATTTTAAAAAGTATTGCCTTGCGATTTGAGAAAACTATTGAAAAAGCTTTACATCCCACATTGCGCCGAAAAGATCCACGTTTACCGGAAGTTCTTTCCCTCAGTTTCAAAAGCAGTGCGGGTTTTGTCAAGGCCTTTTCAGGGGACATGAGCGCCAGTGGGATTTTTATTAAAACCAACAACCCCCTGGCAAAAGGAAAATATTTTATTCTCAAGCTCCAGCTTCCCGATGTTTCAGAAGCGCTGAAAATAAGTTGTGAGGTTGCTTGGAATAGAAACGAGACCAGTGATCCGGTGAATCAACCGAAGGGTATGGGTATCAAATTTACTGAAATCAGTCCGGCTGATCACCAAAAAATGAAAGAAGCGTTAATCAGGGCTACAAGATAGGCTCAGCATCTTTAAAACATGAGAGGTTATAATCCCTTCAATTACTATAATATTTTTATTAAAGGAGAAAAATAGATGAACAAAGGAGAATTAATCAACGAGGTTTCCAAAGTTATAAAAACTAAAAAGGATGCCCAGGCAGCCGTGGAATGTGTTCTTGCAAACATTACCAAGGCATTGCAAAAAGGAGACGCTGTATCACTGATTGGTTTTGGTACTTTCAAGGTGGTTGCAAGGAAAGCTCGTAAAGGCAGAAATCCGCAGACAGGGGCAGAGATAAATATTGCGGCAAGTAAGGTGCCAAAATTTGTTGCAGGAAAGGCTTTGAAGGAAGCTGTAAAGTAATTATACGTCTCGGAATTTCTATAAGTTGGTTAAAATACTAGTATTTTAATTGCCACAACCGCTTGCCAAGGCATTGGAATGCTGGAATAATGGAACGTTGGGTAGTAAAAACGGAAAAGATCATTTATAAATTGGTTTGCTTCCTTCAAACCCATTTTTCCAGCACTCCCGTATTCCATTACTCTCCGCCTCCGGCGGATGAGCGAAGCGAATTAAGTTCTTATTACTAGCAGATTTATATAATGCCTGAACGAAAACTGCTATTTTCCCCAATTTCGGCGTCAGGCTCAGATTTTAAACCTCAAAATACGCTAATGTATTCCTGCGGTTAAAATCTTCGCTTTCCTTGATCTCGAACAAAAATCCTCGTTTCTGGACGGACACTAACTAATCAATCATGAAGAATTTTTCGTCAAATTCGGGTTTGCCTTCATAACGGCTCATGAAAAACCCCGGCAGCTGGTCTATGTTTTCGAATAATGCCGGATCTGCATTTATACCCGCCTGGTGAAGGGCCTTAAACATCGATTGGGGTTTGGGAGGGCAGCCTTTGATTGCAATCATTTCCTGAATGTCCGGATTGTTTTTATGAGCCTGGTAAATGCATTTACCGAACAAAATGGTCTTTTTCATTCCGGGCGTGGGTTGCATGGCTTTACCTGTCAGAACCTCTACTTGGTCCCATGGCTCGCCCTTCCAGGCGTAACGGATCGCCGCAACCATCAGGCCGTTAACAATAGCACAGTACGTGCACAGGGAAAGATCATACTTGCGGTAATATACGCCTTTTATTCCCTGCTTGGCCAGAGGCACGGGCATTATACCTTCGTCGGTTTCACTGTACAGGAAGTCATATTCGTGAAATCGGGCGACGTCTTCAATAGCCTCACCGATGATCTCAATGTCGGAAAGATCCAGGGGGCGATTGGTGTTTTTAGCTGCGTGCACCAGATGGGGAACCTTGGCGGGTGCGTGTCCTAAAACCTTGGCACCAACCATGTCGGCAGAAAGTACATCAGCCGAAGCCACCAGCAAATTGCTTCTGTGCAAGCGCCCGTCAAACCCGGGACCGCGCTCGCTGGTATAAATACCATCCAACAGGGTAAACATGGGAGGCATCTTGTCCGCCAGTTTGGCGATCCAGAAGTGCAGGTCTTTTCCCGGGGTCATGTTGTGACATCTCTTACGTGACGGGATATCGATCATACCTTTCAGGTTCTTGATCCCCAGACTCACGACCGTATTACTGTGGGTTTTCAATACCGGGAGATCCACCACAAAATCACTGTTGAGAATGTCGGAATTGAAATTGAGTTTTACCCCGTCACCGAGGTCCACCTTCTCAAACGGCCGTTCGAAAACATTCAGATATTTAATACCGTATCTTTGTTTTAAAATACCGTATCCGAGCGTCTGGAAGGCATGGGCCGATGTTTGCGTATCCTTAATGTCCATCAGTACGGTGCCCTCCCCAATCGTGATATCATCGATCCCCCGTTCTTTTAAAAGGATGATCATGTCTTCAACGACGCGGGAAGTCGTAATCACACCCCACTTGGGGAAAGTTACCGCCCGGGTCCAGAATACAATATTAGGTTTGATAAAAACTTTAGCCTTGGAAGGCAGGTGATCCAGGCCTCGGGATAGCTCAAGGGCTTTGCGGACGGATTCCAGTGGTTTGTCATACCTCACGATTGCAACCAAAGATTTACTCATGTTTTGCCTCCTTTTTTTCTTTATATGCCGCAAGGACTTCGGGAATAAAGGTGGTAAGGTCTTCCACGATACAAATATCAGACACATTAAAGATCGCTGCATTGGGATCGGTGTTGACGGCCACGATAAAACCGGCATCGCCCATACCGGCAACGTGCTGAACAGCCCCGGATATGCCGCAGGCTATATAAAGTTCGGGGGCGACGGTATTACCGGTAATCCCGACTTGTCGCTGTTTTTCCAGCCAATCCATGTCACACACCAGACGAGAACCGGCCACACTCGATTTAGGGAATAGTTCGGCCAGTCGGTATAGGAGGTTTAGATTTTCTTTTTTACCGATACCCCTTCCGGCTGAAACAATAACCCGAGCCTCTGCAAGGCCTGCATCATCCGTTTGAGCAGGCCGGATACCCAAAGAACGTGACGTCTGAGGAAGATACGGCAGCGTGCGTAACTCCACAAGCCCGGCGGTTGAATTTTTCGAAAAATGGGGTTTGAATCGCCCGGGCTGTAAAGTGACAACCACCGGTTCGATTTCCGCAGTAACTGTCGCAATAATTTTTCCATTATATGTCACCCGGGAAAAATAAATACATTTATTCTCGTGAAACACCTGTTCAACGCCTGTGATACAGGCTGCGTCAATGCCCACCGCTAGACCTGGCGCGAAGTCCAATCCCTGATTCGTATGGGCAATGCAGACATAGGCCGGTTGGAGCTCACCGAGCAATTTGCTTAAAATGGCCTTATACACCTCCCCATGATACGAAACAAGTCCGGGTACTTCGATACCCATTACATCCAGACCGGTTGTCCGGGAGAGCTTCAATGCCGTTTCTTCCATATCATTCCCGAGGATAACCGCCTTTACCACGCCCGGTTTGTGCTGCTGCAGAGTGAGAGCCAAGGCCGCCAGTTCAAAGGTAATCGCCTTTAGCTTACCTTCGATATGTTCCGCGATGATAACAATGGTTGACTGCATGTTTTTTTACCAGATAAAAGCCTTTTCCTGTAAAATTTGTAACAGCTTCAATGCATTTTCCTTTTGTGTGCCTTTCAGAACCAAACCGGATCGTGATCTTTTCGGAAGGGCCAGACGGACACGTTTTTGCCGGGGCCTGGGTTGTTCGAGTGACACGGCTTCAATAGTTTGTATCTTTTCCGGCTTTGCACGCAGAAGATTCGAAAGGGATGGATAGCGCGGTTGATTGATACCGCTCTGGATTGTCAGGAGCGCGGGAAATTGAAGTTCAAGCATATCCCTCGCGCCACCCTCAACCTCCCTCTCCACGTAAAGAGTTTTAGCTTGAGGATACACGCGTTGACAGATGACAGCAGTAGCACAGGGCAAGCCAAGGAATTCCGCTACAAGTGGTCCGACTTGACCCTGCATCTCATCTTCAGACATGACCCCCGTGAAAATCAGATCATAGATATTATGCTTGGCGTGGGAAGCGATCCAGGAGGCGATTACAAAGGGGCTCAGATAGCCATTTTGATGGGTATGAATATGAATCCCATTATCTGCGCCCATACCAATCGCTCGCCTTACCACCGTGGCAGCCCGCTCCGGTCCGACCGTGATGACATCAACGGTGGTGTTGTCCCTAAAGGTTTGCTTGATTGCGATCGCCTCCTCAACAGCGTGGGCATCAAATCGACTCATCCGAAAAGCATCTGGATCATCCACGACGATCCGTGTTGCAGATTCGTCGATACTTAGGGCCTGTTCAATTTCCGGGACCTGTTTTACGCAAACAAGAATTTTCATATGTTATTACCGTAGCCGTTTACAAAGGCCAGGACTTGGGTATCCCGGTAACCTTTTAATTGCTATTTAGTGGGGAGAGTCATGAATCCACAAAATTATCACGGCGTGCGCAAGGCCGATTTTGTGAAGGATATGTCAAGAGGGAATTCTCTGTCAAGAAAAAAGCGAACGCTCGCTCGTTTTTACTTGACTTTCACATTTCCGTTTTTGTTCGAGATCAAGGCCTGCGAAAAATTTTACCGCAGGCATATAGTTGATATTCCGAGGATAAAATTTTGAGCATAACGCAGAGATCGGGCAAAAAGACCATTTCTGGATGGGCACTAATTAATATGTTGCTGCGGTTAATCCCATTAGGACGGAACGTATATCCTGATTTTGAATAAACTACCGCATTTATGGACGAACACCAGATAAGGAGCTTATTATGGACTTTACCGTATCGGAAAAGATGAAGATGATCACAGAGATGATTGACGAGTTCGTGGACAGGGAACTGATAC
This sequence comes from Deltaproteobacteria bacterium, assembly GCA_019309945.1. Lineage (GTDB taxonomy): Bacteria > Desulfobacterota > Desulfobacteria > Desulfobacterales > JAFDFH01 > JAFDFH01. The sequence continues at coordinate 4,821 of JAFDFH010000058.1, read as the reverse complement.
CGATGGAGCCCGATTTCCTGACAAGACCGTGTAAGTATCTTCTACCCGAAATCGAAAAAAAACGCGAAATGGTCAAGCAGATGGAGTTGTGGGCACCGAATCACCCCCGGGCGTATGGCGGCATGGGGCTCAACCTGGTGGAACACGCCCTGGTCTCAGAGTCTTTAGGCCGCAGCCCCCTAGGACATTTCGTTTTCGGGTGCCATGCTCCGGATGCCGGCAATATAGAAATTTTATATCTTTTTGGCACCGATGAACAGAAGGAAACATACCTGCGTCCTCTGGTGGAAGGCAAAATCAGGAGCTGTTTTTCCATGACCGAGGTGGAACTGCCGGGTTCAAATCCGGTCATGATGGACACAACAGCCGTTAAAGACGGACCAGACTATATTGTCAACGGTCAGAAATGGTATGCGACCGCTGCAGATGGCGCCCAATTTGCCATTGTTATGGCGGTAACCAACCCCGAGGCCGACCCCTATCTACGGGCGAGTATGATCATTGTCCCCTGTGACACCCCGGGGTTCAATTTAGTACGTAATATACCGGTGATGGGTCATGCCGGTGAAGATTTTTTCAGCCACGGGGAGATACTCTATCAATCCTGCAGGGTGCCCCAGAAGAACCGGCTGGGTCCCGAAGGTCATGGATTCGTGGTCGCACAGGAGAGGCTTGGTCCCGGGAGAATCCATCATTGCATGCGGTGGGTCGGAATCTGTAATCGGGCCTTTGATCTCATGTGTGCCCGTGCTCGGGACCGAATCATTTCTCCGGACAAAACCCTGGCCGGTAAACAGATCATTCAGGCTTGGATCGCCGAATGTGCTGCAGATATACAGGCAGCCAGGCTGATGGTGCTCCATGCCGCATGGATGATTGAGACCGTGGGTGCCAAGGCGGCCCGTAAAGAGATCTCCATGATTAAATTTGTGGTGGCCAACGTTATGCAGAAGGTTGTTGATCGCGCGTTGCAGGTCCATGGCGGATTGGGGATGACGGATGATACAATCCTTGCTTTTTTTTATCGTCATGAACGGGCCGCCCGGATCTATGACGGTGCCGACGAGGTCCACAAGGTCGCGGTTGCACGACAGATTATGAAAGGATATGAGGGCAAGCAGATTAAATAGTGCGGGACGACAAAAAAATGAATTATACCGATTTTAAGAAAATGGTTAATCTTTCCAGGCAAGCTATTTGCCGGGAAGTGTTGGCCGCAAACCGGGAAACCATCCGGGTTAAAAATGAAAACACCGTCATTAAAAACCTTGAGAAAATATTCAACGCCACCCTTAAGATCAGCAATAAAAAAGGCTTCCAGGCAATGACCCTGCGTGATCTCAGCCGGGAAACCGGCCTGAGCATGGGAGCGCTCTATTCCTACTTTTCAAGCAAAGAGGAACTTTTAGAGATGCTCCAGCACCAGCGGCGTACCATTACCCTGCGTATTTTGGAACAATATATTGAAACCGAAAAAGACGCAACTGCCAGGCTTCGTGTAGCGATTCAGATCCACCTGTATTTAAGCGAAGCCATGCAACCATGGTTTTATTTCTCGTACATGGAAGCGAAAAACCTGACCCGCAAGGAGCGTGCAAAAGCAATTGCAAGCGAGCGCTATACGGAGAAAATTTTTGAGGACATTTTCAGACAGGGACAAATAGAAGGCGTGTTTGTGCAGCGGGATCACCGGATGAGCGCAAGCGTCATCAAAGCCATGCTCCAGGATTGGTACCTGAAGCGCCGAAAATATACCGAAAGAAACATTTCCGTAGATCATTACGCCCAATTTGTCCTGGCGTTCGTTGGATCTTATTACCATCATAAATAGTGCCTGAACGAAAACTGCTATTTTTCCCAATTTCGGCGTCAGGCTCAGATTTTAATCCTCAAAATACGCTAATGTATTCCTGTAGGTAAAATTTATTCGTTTGCGTTTGGCTACTAAGGGTCTGAAAATAAATAACTCATCGTTTTTGCATCCCAGCTTCAGACCATCTTGGGCCGATCCTCAATCACAAAATCCTCAACGTGGTACAACTACGCTTGCGGTTTTGCTCAATCAGATCGACCAAATCTGTCCTAAGTCTGTGCGCCAATTCCAATGAGTTATTGATTTCAAGACCCTAAATAAACTACAACATCCCTTCCTTTTTTAACCTTTTGATAATTTCCAGTGATGCCTTACTGCGATCCATGGTGTAAATATGCAGGCCCGGAACGCCCTGTTCGATTAATTCCCTGCATTGTTGGGTAGCGAAATCGATTCCAAAATTGGCCACCGCCGCTTTATCTTCCGGGGGTAAATCGGCCAATCCGTTTCGTACTTCGTCTGTAATAGTGGCCCCGCAAAGATTGGCTAGCATTTCCATCATCTTCACGCTGTAAATGGGCATCACACCCGGTACAATGGGAACATCGATGCCGATGGCTTTGCAACGATCAACGAAATCTAAGAAGTATTGATTGTCGTAGCAATAATTGGTGACAATGTACTGGGCACCATGATCCACCTTCAGTTTAAGGTATTCGAGGTCTTTTTCCTTTGTTTCGGCGTCGATATGACCTTCGGGGTAGCCCGCACACCCCATGCAAAAATCATAATCGGCCTTGATAAAGGCAAGTATGTCCGATGCATAGAGGAAACTATCAGGATGAGGTTCAAAAGTTTTATCATCATGGGGCGGATCACCGCGTACGGCTAAGATCGTCTCAATTCCGAGGGCCTTGTAACTGTCCAGAACCGATCTTATATCATCCGGTCCCAGACCGTATCCGGCGAAATACGCAACCACCTCAAACCCCTTATCATTCTTGAGCTTATCCAGGAGCTGACGCGAACCTTCACGTGTCGAGCCTCCGGCACCGAAAGTAACCGATACGAAATCCGGCTGCAGGGTTACCAGATCGTCGATTACCTTCTCCAATTGTTCTGCCGCCTTTTCATTCCTTGCCGGAAATAACTCAAAAGAAATTGTTGGCTGTTTCTTTTTTTTCCACAGATCTGTCACGCGCATGGCATTCCCCTCCCTTTTGAAATTGAAAGACAAATTTTTGATACTATTCAGGTTTTCCGGTTCAGGGTTCACGGTTACGGTTGATTGCGGCGAAATCCCTGAGCCTACTTGCTGTTTATCGCATTGTCGTTAGGAAATTTCAAGCATAAACCCTCAAATATGACACCACTGGTAACGCTTGAGGATTCAAACAGTAGATACCGCCTTCTATAAACAGACCATCCCTTCCTGAATATGAATTGTCATAATATTAACAAACGGGTAATGTTCCCATCAACTGACAAAAAACCGGAAACCCGTTTTAGGGAATTTCTGCTCTTTACATAATCCTGAAAAGAATGATATCTAGTGTCCATCCGGAAACGGGGATTTTTGTTCGAGATCAAGGCCTGCGAAAAATTTTACCACAGGCATATAGTTGATATTCCTAGGATAAAATTTTGAGCATAACGCAGAGATCGGGCAAAAAGACCGTTTCTGGATGGGCACTATCTAAGATTTTAAAACTGCGGTAACCCTCGGATCAAATCAATACGGAGGTAAACATGGGGAAACATCTCGTGCTTGTCGGTGGCGGACATGCACATATGGTAACACTCGCGAACCTGGATAAATTTATGGAAAAAGGACATAACGTTACCGTTATCGGTCCTTCGATCCGCCATTATTATTCGGGTATGGGACCGGGAATGTTCAGCAGAATATACACTCCGGATGACATTCGTTTTGCTACTCAGCGTGTAGTGGAAAAACAGGGGGGAAGTTTTATTCTGGGAAAAGTTACGCGTATCGATCCTGAAGAAAAAATGGTTTATCTTGATTCCGGTAAAACCGTCTCCTACGACGTGCTTTCATTCAATGCCGGCAGTTATGTTCCTCAGGCTGCTGTAACAGGTGAAGATAAAGATATCTACGCCGTTAAGCCGATTGAAAGACTTCTGGAGGCTCAGGTGAGGATCTTGGAGCTTGTTTCACGAAATAAAATTTCTGTTGGTATTATTGGTGGTGGCGCCTCTGCCCTTGAGATATCTGGGAATTTATGGCGTTTATGCAAGGATTCAGGAAAAAATAGACCTCACATACAGGTTTTTGCCGGGAAAAAATTCATGTCCCGTTATCCTGAAAAAGTCAATAAATTAGCCCGCCGGTCACTCACAGAACGCGGCATCAAAGTTATTGAGAATCACTATGTGAAGGAGGTTGAAACAGGGCAGGTCACACTGGAATCCGGGCAGGCCTATGATGTGGATTTCATATTTCTGGCCCTTGGGGTCAGACCTTCTCCGATTTTTGCGGCATCTGATTTGCCTACGGGGCCTGACGGGGGACTGCGGGTCAATCAGTACCTGCAGAGCACAGGTTACCCGGAAATTTTTGGGGGCGGGGATTGTATTTATTTTGAGGAAAAGCCCCTGGACAAGGTGGGGGTTTACGCTGTCCGCGAAAACCCGGTGATCTATCATAATCTGATGGCCGCATTGGAAGAGACAGCGCTTCAGCCCTTTGATCCAGGAGGAGATTATCTGCTGATCTTCAACCTGGGGGACGGCACCGGGATTCTGGTAAAACAACGGCTCATCTTTCGCGGCCGACTCGCTTTTAAAATTAAGAACTATATTGACACCAAATTTATGAAAAAATTCCAATCGATTGAAAATTCGTCGTGAAAAAAATCGGTAAAAGTTCAGCCACTAAGCTTGCTATATTGCAGTAAGCCTTGAATTCCAATTAAAAAGGCTATACTCATTTCGATTCCAGTTACAGTAAGTTGGTTGGTAATCCGGAATCAAAAGAGGAGCATAGC
>JAFDFH010000351.1 GCA_019309945.1 Deltaproteobacteria bacterium | reverse complement strand
TCAACCGGTATCTTTGATCCGGTTAGTTCTTCGGTTCCCGGAATTTATGTATGCGGTGCCTTTGAGGCCCCCAAAGATATCCCTTCCTCCGTCATTGAATCCAGTGCCGCAGCAGGTGAGGCCGGGATTCGTCTCAGTGATTCCCGCTGGACCCTGACGAAAACCAAAGCAATTCCGAAAGAGATTGATATTCGGGGTGAACCACCACGAATCGGTGTGTTTATCTGCAGGTGCGGAACCAATATTGCTTCGGTTGTCGACGTCCCGGCCGTAGTAGCGTATGCACGTACGTTGCCTTATGTCGTCCATGCCGAGGAAAATATGTTCAGCTGTTCCCAGGATACCCAGGATATGATGGCAATGTTCCCAGGATACCCAGGATATGATGGCAAAAATTATCAAGGATAAACAGCTGAATCGTATGGTCGTATCCGCCTGTACGCCCAAAACCCATGAACCGCTTTTTCAGGAAACCATGATCGATGCGGGTATCAATAAATACCTTTTTGAAATGGCCAACATTCGCAACCAGTGCTCATGGGTTCATGGAACCGATCCTGAACATGCCACCCAAAAGGCCAAAGAACTGACAAAAATGGCCGTTGCTAAAGTCGCCCTGCATGAATCCTTGGACGAACCGGAACTGGAGATCAATCCGTCCGCCCTGGTCATCGGCGGAGGAATTTCCGGGATGACCGCGGCCAAGGCATTGTCGGACCAGGGATACCACACGAATCTGATTGAAAAGGAAGAAAGACTTGGCGGGCAGGCGATCAACCTTCATGAAACCTGGCGGGGTGAAGATGTCCAGTCGAGGTTGAAAGCATTAATTGAATTGGTTCAAAATGACCCCAACATCGATGTTCATCTGAATGCGACCATAACCTCGGTGGATGGTTTTGTGGGGAATTTCGAAACAACCATTGACATGTCCGGGCATGAGAACGTGCTCGAACACGGTGTGACCATTATCGCTTCGGGGGCTTCGGAATTTAAGCCCGATCAGTATCTCTATGGAGATGACCCGCGCGTCCTGAGCGGACTGGAGCTGGATCAAAAACTCATTCAGAACGATCCGTCCCTAAAGGAACTAAGGTCCGCTCTTTTTATCCAGTGTGTCGGTTCAAGGATACCGGAGCGTCCCTTTTGCTCGAAAGTTTGCTGCACCCATTCCATAAAAAACGCCCTGGCACTCAAAGCAATAAATCCGGGAATGGACATTTTTATCCTTTACCGGGACATGCGCAGTTATGGATTGCGGGAAGACCTGTACCGGACAGCCCGGGAAAAAGGTGTCCTTTTTATTCGTTACGATGACGGTAAAGATCTTAATGTCGGAATCGATGGTGAAGATCTTCAAGTGATGTTTACCGACTCCGTTATTCGACGCAAAATGAAAATCCAACCTGATCTTTTAGTGCTTGCTACGGCAATCGTACCACCCAAGGAAAACCCGCTGGCACCTCTTTACAAGGTGACCCTGAATGATGATGGATTTTTTATGGAAGCACATGTTAAACTCAGGCCGGTGGATTGCGCGACAGACGGAATTTTCATCTGTGGGTTGGCCCATGCACCCAAACCGATTGACGAGTCCATTGCCCAGGCTAAAGCTGCGGCAACGCGGGCCATCACCTTGCTCGCCCAAAAAACAATCCGTATGAATGGAACCGTTGCACAGACGAATCCGTTTTACTGCAGCAGCTGCGGGGTCTGCGTGGATATCTGTCCCTATTCGGCCCCCTCGTTTACGGAGGAAGGCCCTTTTGCCGGTAAAGCTCAAATTAATTCGGTTTTATGCAAAGGGTGCGGCCTGTGCGTTGCATCTTGCCGATCCGGTGCGATTCATCTCAAGGGATTCGATAATGATCAGATTTTCGAGCAAATCTTTGCACTGAATGAAGCGATATAAATAATAAGTGATAACCTAAGCCGGACAAGCCGGAACCAAAAATATTTGCCACCAAGGCACAAAGACACAAAGGATTTTATTTTGTTATTCGTTCTTGGTGTCTGGTGGCGAGAAGAAAAAAGTTTTGCCACAAAAAGTACAAAATTCACAACTAAGGAATTAATTACTCAGGTGGGTGGACTGAAGGTGGAAGATTGTCAGGGGCTTTCAGCCTTCAGTCTTCAACCTAAATACCTGAGAAGTTGTCCTATAACCGATAACCTCTTTGGGGAGTAAAATGTCTGACTGGGAACCGAAAGTCGTAAGCTTTTTATGTAACTGGTGCAGTTATGGTGCTGCTGATCTGGCTGGTATTTCAAGGATGGAATATCCGTCGAACATCCGGGTGATAAGGATTCCATGTACCGGCCGCATGAGTCCCAAGTTTTTCCTGAGCGCATTAAGGGAAGGGGCTGACGGCGTATGGGTATCTGGATGACATCCGGGCGAATGCTATTACCTGGAAGGTAATTACTATGCCCGTCGAAAGTTTGCCCTTTTTCAAAACCTTATGGAGTACATGGGAATTGAACCGGGACGACTCCATTTTTCCTGGGTTTCATCGGCCGAGGCAAGAAAGTTTGTCGATGTAGCAACTGAGGTAATTTCAGCTGTGAAGGCGCTGGGTCCCAACACAACGTTTGTCAAGACAATGCCCAAGGTAACTTAAAAATGGTCGGATATACAAAAAAAATCAGGGAAATATCAGCACGGCTGCTAAAAGAAGGTCTTGTGGAAATGGTCATCGGTTTCAGAAAGGGAACCCTGCCGATGATGAATGAACCTCATTTTATAAGACATCCTGAAGATGCCGAAAAACTGGTGTGGGACGGTAATTGCGGAATTAACCTGGCCAACTACCTGACGGATCGAAAAGAAAAAATCGGTATCATTGCCAAGGGCTGCGATTCACGGAATATCATTACCCATATCATTGAAAATAAGATTCAGCGCGATCAGCTTTTCATTATTGGTGTTCCTTGCAAGGGGATGATTGACAGACATCGAATTCATTCCATGTCTGCAAAGGAAATAAAGGAAGTCGTTGAAGAAGAAGAGAACGTCATCATAAAAGGAGAAGGTTTTGAGCAGATCTTAAAAAAAGGGGATATTCTTCAGGAGAACTGCAACATATGCATCCACAGGAATCCGGTCATTTACGACGAACTCGCGGCTGAGTTGGTTGAAGAACAAAAAGATGTGGACCGGTATGAAGATATTCGAAAAATTGAAGCCATGTCGCACGAGCGAAAATGGGAATATTTCGAAGATCTTCTTTCGACCTGCATCCGGTGCTATGCCTGCAGGGAGGCATGCCCTCTGTGTTACTGTCCGACATGCTTTGTCGATGAATCCCATCCCCAGTGGGTGGGAAAAAGCCAGGATCCGGCGGATGTAAGAACATTCCATTTTTTAAGGGCGTACCATTGTGCGGGTAGATGCACGGATTGTGGCGCTTGTGAGCGGGTGTGTCCGATGGGTATAAAAATGAGAGTGTTTACCAAAAAACTCGAAAAAGACTGTCTTGAGCTCTTTAACTGGGAGGCAGGTCTGACACTCGATGAACGTCCCCCCCTGGACACTTACAAACCCAATGACCCGGATGATTTTATAAAATAAAATCGTAACTTCTCAATATATTCCGGTAGGCCCGCTGCGCCATCCGGTAATTTTTTTCAATACGTCCAAAACTTGCCGTCAAGGGCGCCTAACAGTGACCCGCGCATGTGATCTAAAATGAGTGTGTCACTTAGCACAAACAGGGTACAATCAACAATTTATGCTGTTCGGGTCACTGTAAGCCGCCCTAAACGGCTTCAAACAGTTGCCCG
>JAFDFH010000057.1 GCA_019309945.1 Deltaproteobacteria bacterium | reverse complement strand
CCAAATCATGGTTGCGAAAACTCATCAGAAGAAAAGTTTTATCTGAGTCAAACGCGACAGAATACAAAGCAATAGTTGACAAACTCGGCCCCAAATTGAATGCTTTCATCAACATTACAAAAGCATGAAGCCCAAATTTCTAATTTCTAATTTCAACGTTCCGTGAACGGTTAAGATCTTTTTAATATAACGGAACCCGGTTAAGCCGGAACTCAATGTGAATTAATTTCTGAGTAAACTCTTCGTGGCTTAACGATTACCAAAAATCATAAATATTGAGCCTTATTCATGAAACGTATAAAAATAGACAAACTCCAGCAATCCGATACTCCCTTAGATCGCGTTCTCATAAAGGGTTGGGTGAGAACCCGCCGGGATTCAAAGGGGTTTTTATTTGTTGAGGTCAACGACGGATCCTGCCTTAAAAACATGCAGGTCGTCATCGACCAATCTTTAAACAATTATGGAGATATTAAAAAACTTACGACCGGGTCGGCTGTGGCTATAAAGGGCAAACAAGTTACATCTCAAGGTGGCGGACAGATTTGGGAAATCCTGGCGGATGAAGTTAAAATCATCAGCCTTGCTCCAGAGTCATATCCTCTGCAAAAAAAACGCCATGGTGACGAATTTTTAAGAACCATTGCCCACCTGCGACCCCGGACCAATAAATATGGTGCCATATTTCGTATCCGGTCGGAACTCTCTTATGCCGTCCATTGTTTCTTTCGGGAAAGAGGATTTAGCTGTTTACACACACCCATTGTTACCGGCTTGGATTGCGAAGGCGCCGGGGAACTTTTCAGGGTAACAACCATTGATCCGGATAACCCGCCAAAAAAGGACGGAAAAACAGATTATTCCAAAGATTTTTTTGGAACGATATCAAACCTGACGGTATCCGGACAACTGTCAGCCGAAATGTTTGCACTGGCCCTCGGGGATGTTTACACGTTTGGTCCGACATTCAGAGCCGAAAATTCCAACACCCGGCGGCATGCGGCCGAGTTCTGGATGGTCGAACCGGAGATGGCGTTTTGCGACCTGAGGGGCAATATGGACCTGGCGGAAGAAATGATCAAATACTTGACGGTCTACACAATGGAAACCTGCCGGGAGGATCTCGATCTTTTTGCTAAATTCGTAGATAAAAAATTGTTGTTGACGCTGGAAAATATCGCTTCTTCTGATTTTATAAGGATTCCCTATCGGGAGGCTGTGGAAATACTGGGCAAATCCGGAAAGAAATTTGAATATGATATCTGCTTTGGGAAAGATCTCCAGTCCGAACATGAACGTTTTTTAACCGAGCAATACTTTAAAAAACCGGCCATTATCTTTGATTACCCCAAAAACATAAAACCGTTTTATATGCGCTTAAACGAGGACAACGAAACCGTTGGGGCTATGGATGTCATTGTCCCGGGCATCGGCGAAATCATCGGCGGCAGTCAACGTGAAGAACGTCTTGAGGTGCTGAAAGCGCGAATGAAGGAAATGGGATTGTCCCGGGAAGCTTACTGGTGGTATCTTGACTCCCGTATCTTTGGTACCGTACCCCACAGCGGGTTTGGTCTTGGTTTTGAACGTTTACTTATGGTGCTGACCGGTATTACCAATATCCGGGATGTCATCCCCTTTCCGCGAACCCCCGGTAGTATAGAATTTTAAACTATTCTTGTAACTGTTCACGGAACGTTAACTCGTTTCATCGCGCCCCAATTTCTACTTTCCAATTTCAAGTTTCAAGCCGAGAACGGTTACCTATTCTTTTAAACACCTTAATTTCGCAAGTTCCTCCGCATACCCATACAAATGGAGCCCCTTGCTCTCAACAATCATTTCACCATCCTTGACCCCAATCTCTCCTGCCATATATTCTTTAAGGTTTTGGATCGCTGCCAGGTTTGCGGGAAGCCCATTCCATAGATCCCATGAGCGAAAATATACAATGAAACACAGGGCATCGTCCTGTACCCGTGTGTCGATGGATCGCAGGCAGGGGGGATCGATGAGTGTAAGATCGGACGGCTGCGCCACTTGCAAAACCATTTGGTTGTTTCGTTCACCAAATTTTTTATACGTTTGGATGATCCATTCGATTTGGTTCAGGTATAGTTTTTCGTCTTCTTTAAAAACAATCTGGCCGTCGACCTCCCGTTTGTCAATGATTTCCGTATTCCCTTCTTCCCACCAGGCCAGCTTATCTCCTTGAATCGGAACCTTTGTGATCCTTTCTCCGTATGTATACGACTCTCCTGGTTCCTTACGAGCTGACATCAAATATTCAATATATGCTCTTTCATATCCTTCACCGCCATAAATATAGTCGTGCTCCACAGGGTTTGGAATGCCGCAAGAGGGCGGAATATCGGGAATCAGCGGAATCGTTCCCGGATAGGTGACACGCCCTATAAAATAATCGAACTCCAAGCGTGTCTGCCCGGCATAGGACCCTCGATCGATTTTAAACCGACGACCATGGTCGAGTATATCATGTACGGCCTGAAACCACAGATCCGGCAGATCTCTGGTTTCGATTTTATGAATACGCACGTGCAACTCCTCGAAAACATTTGATGAATTTATAAAAACATAAGTCCATCAAGTGTGTGGTTTGAAAACAAGTTTCAATTATATTTGTGAAAGTTCCGCCAGACACGAAGGCACAAAAAAAGGAATATGAAGTTTATACTTTTTTCAAAAAGAGAAAAGTCTATTGCTTAAAAAATTGTAGTTGCGGCATTTACTGTACATAAGGTATTAGGACCTGGTAAGCGCCTTTGAATCACATTATTAAATATCCAGTGTTCCTACATCAAGGGCATGCTTTTGAATAAACTCTCTTCGGGGTTCAACTTCATCTCCCATCAGGATCGTAAAAATCTCATCGGCTTCAACAGCATCTTCGATTTTTACTTTAACCATGGTGCGCTTCGCGGGGTTCATTGTTGTTTCCCATAGCTGATCCGGATTCATTTCGCCCAAACCCTTATATCGTTGAATAACAAGTCCTTTTTTACCTTCTTCAACCATGTAAGTAAGAAGACTTTTTTTGTCATTGATAAGGATTCTATCGTTTTCCGATTCATTACTTAAAACCCAATAGGGAGTATCTTCGAGGGAAGAGATTTTTTTTGAAAGAAACAGATTCTTTTGATAATCATTGGAATGTATAAGACCTCTTCCTATTTTAAAAAGGCTTTTATCTTCGGGAATCGCGTCCTTAATCAAAGAAAATTCCTTTCCTTCGCCAGGCAACGTTACTATCATTTCATAAACATCGCGTTCCTCGTTCCACAACAGTTCACCCACATCATATTCTTTGAGAGTAAGAGCCTGTTTTAGACCCAACATTTTTTCTTTGTCCTTAAGAAAGGTTCTATCTTCAACCCCTTCCTTTATCAATATCTCGGCAAGGTCCGGATCAATACCACGCCGTTTTAGTTTTGACATGGTTTTATAATATTCGGAAAGATCTCCCATTAAAAGATACAGGTTGTGTTCTGAAAATATCTTTTCTTGCTTGGCTGTTTTTATTCTCTTTTTGCTGCAAACTCTTTTTAACAGGTGTTCATCTAATTCCTGCTCATCTTTAAAATACTTTTCATTTTTACCTTTGCCTATTTTCAGCAGGGGCGGTTGAGCAATATACAAATATCCTTTTTCGACAATTTCCGGCATCTGTCGGTAAAAAAAAGTTAAAAGCAGGGTCCTTATGTGAGATCCATCCACATCCGCATCTGTCATTATAACTATTTTATGATACCTTGTTTTCGTAATATCATATTCTTCCGCTCCAACACCCGTACCCAATGCCGTTATGATGTTTTTTATTTCTTCACTACGTAGAATTTTATCAAATCTCGCTTTTTCAACATTTAATATCTTTCCTTTTAATGGAAGAATCGCCTGAAACTTTCGGTCTCGCCCCTGTTTCGCACTTCCTCCCGCGGAATCTCCTTCCACCAAAAAAAGTTCTCTTTCGGACGGCATTGAAGATTGACAATCTGCGAGCTTACCGGGAAGGGTCGAATCCACCAATGAATCTTTATTTCTGGCGATATCTCTGGCACGCCTGGCAGCATCTCGCGCTCTAGCAGCATCTGTTATTTTTGCGATTATTTTTCTTGCGACAGCCGGATTCTCCTCAAAATATACGCTTAACCGCTCGTTTATGAGGGATTCAACAAGACCCTTGACTTCACTGTTTCCAAGTTTTGTTTTTGTTTGTCCCTCAAATTGGGGAGACTTTATTCGTATGCTGAGGATCGCCGCAAGCCCTTCCCTGACATCCTCACCACCAATTTTTATTTTATTGTTTTTTGAAAGATTTCCGTTGCTTGCATATTGATTAATGGTCCGTGTTAATGCTGTTTTAAAACCAACAAGATGAAACCCACCTTCTACGGTATTAATATTGTTCGCAAATGAAAATATTTTTTCATTATATGTGTTGTTATATTGAATCGCCACATCAATCTGAACGTCATTTTTAACACCCTCTATCAGAATGGGGTTGTGAAGGGGAGTGTTCCTTCGGTTTAGATATTCCACATATGATTTTATTCCACCTTTATAATAATACTCGTCTTTAAAATCTGAACGTTCATCTTCAATTGTTATTCTTAACCCTTTGTTTAAATAGGCAAGTTCCTTTAACCTTCGACTGATTATTTCATGGTTAAAATTATCGGTGTTCAAAATCTCCGTGTCAGGTTTAAAATGCACTTTGGTGCCGTGTTTTTTCGTCTTTCCTATAATATCTAATTCACTTATCTTTTTTCCTTTTTCATATGATTGAAAATATATTTTATCGTTTTTATAAATTTCTACATCCAACCTTTTGGAAAGGGCATTAACCACGGAAACACCGACGCCATGAAGTCCGCCTGATACTTTGTAAGAATTATCGTCAAATTTTCCTCCGGCATGAAGCTTGGTCATAACCACTTCAACTGCAGGAACATGTTCGGTTTTATGTATCCCAACAGGGATGCCCCTTCCATTGTCCTCAACGCTTACACTGTTGTCGGTATGAACCGTAACATTAATAAAATCACAACAACCTGCCATTGCTTCATCGATACTGTTATCAACCACTTCATAAACAAGATGATGAAGTCCCTCAATATCAATATTTCCTATATACATTGAAGGTCTTTTTCTTACAGCTTCAAGCCCTTCGAGTATTTTTATATTGTCTTCCGTATATGTGCTTGCTTCTATATTCATATTCTCATCGGCATAATGACACTTATAAAATTTTTGTCTTTTTCACCCTCTATTATACAGGGTTTTTCTCCATCCGTTATATGAAGATAAATCGAATCCTCATCAATAACGTTTAACGTGTCTATAAAAAATTTAGGATTAAAAGAACCTTCAATTGGCATCCCCTTAAAATCTATTGTTAGATCCTCTTTTGATTCACCAATATCAGGGTTTGTCGTGTTAATATTGAGCGTGTTATCTTTAAACTTAAAGATAACCCCTTTGTAAGTATCCGATGAAAGGATGGACATTCGTTTCAACATCATCATAAAAACATGCCGGTCCATCTTGATTGAATATCCTTCACCTTTGATGATGATGTCCTCATATTGTGGAAAATCACCTTCAAGCATCCTTATAATGATCGTTTCCGTGTTCTTTTTTATGATAAATTTATTGTCCTTAAATCCAATCTTAACAAAACCCTCCGAATCAAGAAATTTGCCGACTTCCGTCAACCCTTTTTTGGGAATTATAATCCCTTTTTCGGATAAAATATCGGGGTTTTCATCGACTGTCGTATCGGCCAATGAAAGCCGGCTTCCATCTGTTGAAACCATTCGAACCTTATTTCCATCCTTTGTTTTTAAAATTTCAAAATATACACCATTAATGTGTGCACGCTTATCATCAGAAGCCCCACTAATCATAACGGTTCTTTCTATCATTTTTTTAAAAGCCTCGGAATTAACTTCAAAAAATTTTATTTCCTCTAACTGCGGAATTTCTGGAAAGTCATCAGGATTCATTCCAGCGATATGGTATTGAACATTTTTATTACCAATTTCGATCCAGTGATTTTCAACTTCATTAAAGCTGATTTCTTCGCTTGGAAATTCCCTTACAATTTCATAAATTTTTCTTGCGTTAATTGCGATAATTCCCTCTGATTCTATTTTTGCAGGATAAACCCCTTCAAAACCGGATTCCAGGTCGGTCGCAATCAGCGTAAGATTGGAATCTCCAGTTTTTATTAACACATTTTCAGTAATTGCCAGATTGCTTTTCCGCCCGGTTAAACCTTGAATCTTTGAAAGTACATCGAGCACATCAATTTTATTTATTTTAAACTTCATTCTTAATTCCTTTTTTAAATTTATATATAAATAATAATAATATTAAAGGTTGTGCATAAGTCTAATAACTTTATAAGAAGTTAATTTTATATATAAAATTAAAATTAAAACTGAATAAAAAACGGCTTATTATTTATCAAAAAAAACACAATTTTAGACAGGAAAAAAACAATTGTTTAAAAATAGTAAATTATTAACAAAATATCAACACATTTATAAAAATAAACCAAATCAAATAAAATTATATTTATTTGATTTTTAAGGATATATTTAATTGAAAAGGGTAATCCTCAAAAACGCAAAACCAAATAAAAAAAATGTAAAAAATTAGCCCAAAAGAAACCAAATCACAAAGAAAAAACACTAATTTTTAATTATATAGAAATGTTAGTGTCTTTGTGTCTGAACAATTAAAAAAAGATAAAAGGACAGAATGATTTAAAAAATTCAGCCGAAAAAGTGTTGACCCGGCGGTTGGGACACCTCTTATTGCCAACAATTATTAGAAACGAATCATAAAATACCATATGTAGTATACATTATAAAAAAAAATAAATATATATAGAATTTTGATCTATAATAAAAAACAATTTTTTTATGCGCCTTTTTTTACTATGCTTGACACGTTATACAAATTTTGATGATAAATGATTTAGTCCGTTGTCCGGATTTCCCGTTTTAACTACCGATTAGTTTTATAAAGGAAATACGGATAAACCGGCTCAGTTCTAATTTGCCGGAACTTATACTTCTATTTAATTGGCATTCTTAAGGCCCATTTGGTTTCCTCTTTTTAAAATATGACTTATGAAATTTATTGCTGATTTTCATGTACATTCCAAATTTTCGATTGCAACGGCCAAAAACCTTGATCTGGAAAATTTATATATTGCGGCCCAGTTAAAAGGAATAAAAGTTGTGGGTACCGGTGATTTTACACATCCCGGTTGGTTTTCCGAGATAAAAGAAAAACTTGTTCCGGCGGAAGAAGGACTCTTCAAACTAAAAGAAGCCATTTCGAGTAAATGTGATGCGCACGTTCCGCCTTCGTGTCGGGATCAAGTGCGTTTCATTCTTGTATCAGAAATCAGCAATATTTATAAAAAGAAAAACAAAACACGAAAAAACCATAATCTTGTTTTTGTGCCCGATCTATCAATTGTCGAACGGTTTAATAAAAAGTTAGAAAAAATAGGGAATATAAAATCAGACGGAAGGCCCATTCTGGGATTGGATGCAAGAAACCTTTTTGAAATTTTGTTGGAAACTTCAGAACAGAACTATCTTATACCGGCGCATATCTGGACCCCATGGTTTTCTATTTTAGGTTCAAAATCCGGTTTTGATTCTATTGATGAATGTTTCGAAGATCTAACGCATCAAATTTTTGCAATTGAAACCGGCCTTTCATCCGACCCCCCTATGAACCGGCGGGTATCCGCGCTGGATGGTCTTACCCTTGTATCCAATTCAGATGCCCACTCACCCTTAAAAGTTGGAAGGGAGGCAAATATCTTTGATACGGAACTTTCGTATTCAGCAATTAAATCTGCAATAAAAAGTGGAGATCCAAAGCGTTTTCTGGGAACTTTTGAATTTTTTCCTGAAGAGGGCAAATATCATCTGGATGGACATCGGAAGTGCAATGTCAGATTAAATCCAAAAGAGTCAATGAAACAGGGTGGAAAATGCCCTGTTTGTGGGAAACCACTTACGCTGGGAGTTCTATACCGGGTTGAAGAATTGTCCGACCGGGCTGAAGGTGCAACACCTCAAAAAAAACATCCTTTTTACAGTATCGTGCCACTCACAGAGATTTTGGCGGAAATTTTTAGGGTGGGATCGGGATCAAAGAAGGTTCAGCAGGGTTACCATGGGTTGCTCGATAAACTTGGACCTGAATTCGAGATTTTACACTCTCTCAAAACGCAAACAATTGACAAATCCGGGGTTCCCTTATTGGGAGAGGCCATCCGGAGAATGCGAGCAAAAGAAATATTTATCAACCCCGGATATGATGGCGAGTTTGGGAAAATAAAAATATTTAAAGAAGATGAAAGAGAAAAACTACTCGGTCAAAAAAGCCTTTTTGTTCTACCGGCGTCGGATTCTTTTAAAAAAAACAAAAAGACAACCTGCGACGCGCGGTTAAAAAAAGGGAAGAAGCATCAAAAATTTATTAAAAAACATTCCTTAACCACAACCGCAAGCAAAAGCCGTGAAAAAGGCATTCTGTTTGGCGAACTAAATGAAGAACAACGAAAAGCGGTCTTGTATAATGATGGACCTTTGTTAATTGTTGCGGGTCCGGGTACCGGAAAAACACGGACGCTAACACACAAGGTTGCTTATCTTGTGTGTCAAGAAAAGGTTTCTTCGGAACAGGTTCTCGCCATGACGTTTACAAATAAAGCCGCACAGGAAATGCGAGATCGTCTCAGGTCCATGATGCCGGATTCGGAACCGCTTCCGCGCGCGTCCACCTTTCATTCTTTTTGTTTAGAAATTTTAAAGACGCACGAAGGCGTTAATATATCTAAATTTTCGGGCATAATTGATGAAAACGATCGCAAGACCTTAATTTTAGAGGCCGTAAAAAAAGTTGAAAAAAATGGTGTCAAAATCACAAAGCCCCCCCTTTTTTTCTTAGACCGCGTCATAGCCGCTAAACAGATGCTACGGGGTCTCACGGACAACTTTAAAACCATTGTCGACAATTCTGAAACAGAAATGTTTTCGGCTGTATACGCGTCCTATCAGCTGCTTTTAGAGATACAGGGTCTATACGATTATGAAGATTTGATTTTTAAGGTGGTGGGTCTTTTTGAAAAAAATAAAGCTGTTCGCAGAAAATACCAGGAGCAATACCGGTATGTTTTGGTGGATGAATATCAGGATCTGAATTATGGGCAGTATCGAATTGTCCAGACCCTCGTACCTCCTGAAAAACCGCATCAGAATCTTTGTGTTATCGGTGATCCGGATCAATCTATTTACGGATTCCGGGGTTCGGATGTAAAATATTTTAAACGGTTTCTAAGGGAATATCCGAAAACGAAGGTGATCCGCCTTACACGAAATTATCGTTCAACGGAAACGATTCTTGAGGCTTCGCACCAGGTGATCAATAATTACAGCACAAGCTCATCGGAATCACGGATTTATTCCGGAATAAACGGGGTCCGGACAATCGGTGTGTTGGAGGCGAATACAGCGAAAGGCGAAGCGGTTGCCGTGGGTAAGATGATTGAAAAACTGGTGGGCGGCATAGGTTTTCACTCCATAGATTTCAACAAGGTTGACGACGAGAACCATGAAGGATCACGGGGATTTTCGAGAACCATGAAGGATCACGGGGATTTTCAGATTTTGCTGTTTTGTATCGAACCGGGGAGCAGGGCAAGGTCTTTGCCAAGGCTTTTGATCGTGCCGGTATTCCCTATCAGATTACAAGCAAAGAAACCATTTTTAATCATAAAGGTGTCCGGTATATTCTTTCTTTTTTAAGACTTGTTGAAGGCTATGGGTCTTGTTTAGACTTGGAAAGAGCAATTAATTTTTCCAACAGCGGTGTCGGCAAAACGACCCTGGAGCATTTAAAAAACTGGGTGTATAAGAATCGTTTTTCTGTTCACGAAGCGATTGTTCGTGCAAGACAGTTTCCCATTCAAGGCCTGCGAAGGGACGGCCAGTTGAAACTCAACAAATTTTTTAGTAGAATTTCGGTCTTAGTGCAAGACATGCAAAATATGGCAGTGGACCAGAAGTTGAATCATATTGCCGAACAATACGACCGTTCAACGAAGCCCAACCCTATACCCGAGGAGATATTCAATCGAATGCTTTCCATTTCTAAAAATTTCGGAGGTGATACGTTCGGTTTTCTTTCAACGCTTTCCCTACAGACAGATACGGATATATACGATTCATACGCCGAAAAAGTTTCCTTAATGACCCTGCACGCGTCAAAAGGTTTGGAGTTTCCTGTGGTTTTTATTACAGGTTGCGAAGACAAGTTGATCCCCTTTCAAAAAACGGATGACCGTCCTGCAAATATCCATGAAGAAAGACGGCTGTTTTATGTCGCGATGACGCGGGCACAGGAAAACCTGTACCTGACATATGCTAAAAAACGCATGATTTACGGCCGACAGGTTGTCAGAACGATGTCTCCCTTTGTAGAGCAAATCGAGAAACATTTACGACAGAAAGAAGCAACCTTTTTTTCGAAAAAGAAAAAAGAGCCGCAACAGCAACTTAAATTATTTTAGACCAAATTGTGACGATTGAAAAGTCAGACGGTTTTACTTTGTTGAGTTTACTTGGTTTTGACAGTATAAGACGGATGAACGTGCACAAATCCCAAATCGTAAAAAAGTGACGATGTTGAAATCGTTTTATATTTATATCGGAATCTTTTGGACGGTCGTCTTGCTTCCCGTGAGCGTTATGTCCGTTTATGCGGACATCTATATGTATGTTGACAGCAAGGGGGTGCTTCATTTCACGAATGTACCCACTTCATCCAGATACAGATTCTATATGCGGGAAAGACCTTCGAAATCTTTAGGTGCTGATACGACAAACAAGTATGATATCTTTATTACTAAAGCGTCACACCAGCACGGGGTCTCCTTTCCTCTTCTAAAGGCCATCATCAAAGTAGAATCGGATTTTAACCCCCGAGCAGTTTCTAAAAAAGGTGCAATGGGTCTGATGCAGATCATGCCGGAAAAC
>JAFDFH010000350.1 GCA_019309945.1 Deltaproteobacteria bacterium | reverse complement strand
GCCACCAAGCATAAGTCCGAAGGCCGACGCTTTTACTTTCCTTTTGGAATGCGATCAAGAAATAAAAAAATTTTCGCTATGACAGCCCTGGATCTTTTGCGGCGTATGCTCTTAAATGGCTATACTGGATCGAAAAGGCCTTAACCCGGACAAGCCGGCCTCCGGCTCGTAAGGCCTACGGCTCGGAGAGAACCAAAAATATTTGCCACACTAAGACACAAATGCCTAAAATGCCTAAAATGCGCTAAAATGCCTAAAATTAAGGATGTTAATCATTATATCAAAAGAAGCCGCTATAAATTGCTTCAAAAGGTTATACAATTTCCGAGACGTTAAACCCTGACGTTGTAAAAGTCGAGGGTGCTGCAGATTCAAGGCGTCAAGGGTGCAGCTGTAGTAATTTACCGCAAGCCCTTGACAACGCTGGAGATGCGGTGCCAACGGCTTTCCCGCAGGGTAAATAACATGGCTGTTTTTCACTGATTTCAGGATGCCATCTGGAGTCCATTCCAGCAGGACGGTTAAAAAAGGTTGAATGGCCTGTAATTATTACTTTTAAACCCATGTTGTCATGTTATTTATGCAACTCTGGGGTAAATTATGTTGATGCTAATATACATGACCGTCTGTTCACGCTTTATCTGACCTATCTGGTTCATCAAGTCCCCCGGGATCCTGTCGATGACAAGCCGGATTGGGGGAAAATCCTGGACGCAAAAATTCCTGCTTTGGATGGCGGCTTTCTGGAAGTTTGGCGCATCGAATCTGAACCCCCATCGAGAGGTACGGTGGTTCTTGTCCACGGATGGGGCCGAAACAGGGGGCGAATGGTTAGTCGAGCCCGAATATTCGGAAAATGGGGCTTTACTACGGTTATCCATAGCGCCAGAGACCATGGTGGCTCCAGTCCTCGAAAATTCATGAATGCCATGAAATTTGCCGAGGACATCGAGTCGGTATTGAACTGGGTCGGTGGTCCGGTGATCCTCTATGGACATTCGGCGGGAGCGGCCGGCGCAAGCATTGCGGCCAGTCGAAATCCTGATAAAATAAGGCTTCTCTTCCTGGAGGGGTGTTATGCCTACACCAAAGAAGCACTCTTGAAGCTTTACTGGTGGTATAATCCGTTTTTCGGCAGATATCTTGCCCCTGCGGTAATTTTTTGGATGAATCTGATTTATAAAAATGGTCTGGACGCGGTCAGCCCGGCACGTTTGGCCCCGAGCATAAAAATGCCGGTGATGATCATCCACGGAGAAAAGGACCAGCGCTTTCCTTTTAATTATGCCGTAACGCTCAAAGACTGTTTTCCACCGGAGCAAGCGACATTATTTATCGCCAAGGGCGCCGGCCACAGCGATTCGAGTCAAAAAGCGGGATATCCTGTTTAGACTGAAGCTTGCATGCCTCTGGCATGGCTGAAGGGGTCAGAAAAGCACGATTGCCGTACTTTGGCGGAAATATCTGATTCTTGCATCAAACATGGCTTTAAAATGCTCTTTTTCCTAACAGTCTTCAGCCTTCAGCCTTCAGCCTATCCACCTGAGTAGTTACGAACATAAAACATAGGAGACAACTAAAAACGTGCAAGGCGAAGATGACAGGGTTGTGCATGCCGGGTGGCTGATTGATGGAAGCGGGGAACCCATCCGCAAAGATATGGTATTCGCAATAAAAGACGGGTACATCCATGACCTGAAACCGGCCGGACAACAAAATGATGATGATCCCAATGTACTGGATTTGACATTTTGCACCCTTCTTCCCGGTCTGATCGACAGTCATGTGCATCTCTTCATGTCGGGTACCGATGATCGCAAGATCCGTGATTTTCAGCTCCAGGCCCCGTTTGATGATATTAATGACGTGATCGCCGATCATATTTCGCAACACCTTGCCTATGGCGTAATCGCGGTTAGGGATGGCGGGGACAGGAGGGCCCATGCACGGCGTTACAAGACTGAATGTCCGGTCGATGGCAATACTCCGATAATTCTGAAAGTCGCCGGTAAAGCCTGGCACAAACCGGGGCGGTATGGAAGGCTTATTGGAAGACCACCGGAAGGCCAAGAGACCCTCGCCGAAGCCATCACGAAAGCAACGGAAAAGATCGATCAGGTCAAAATCGTAAATTCCGGGGTGAACAGCCTGACGCGCTATGGGAGAGAAACCCCTCCGCAGTTTAGCACCTTGGAGATGCAAGCAGCTGTTGCCGCGGCCAAGATACGGGGTTTTAAAACGATGGTTCACGCCAACGGGCACATTCCTGTACGCATTGCAATTGATTCGGGATGCCATTCAATTGAACACGGTTTTTTCATGGGCAAGGAAAATTTAAAAAGAATGGCGGACGCAAAAACGACCTGGGTTCCGACGGCTTATACAATGGAGGCTTACGCTGAGGGTGGAATTGCCCCCGGTGTCGCGCGCAAAAATCTTGATCATCAACTTGAACAGATTTCAATCGCTAGGAAACTGGGGGTGCGGATTGCCCTTGGAACAGATGCAGGCAGCCTGGGCGTTCATCACGGGAAGGCTGTTATTGAAGAAATGAAACTGCTGATCGCGTCCGGTCATACTTTGCCGGAAGCCATCAGATGTGCCACAATGAACGGGGCGAAATTACTGGGTCTGACGGATATCGGGTTGCTGGACATGGGGATGCGCGCAACCTTTGTCGCCGTGCCGGGTGATCCGTCTGATCTTCCGGATAGTCTTAACAGGATTGAATGCATTTTTATCAATGGTAGGATGTATGGCAGTTAAAAAAGGGCAGCAGCTCGAATTAAAAATTACGGATGTCGCCTATGGCGGAAGAGGTCTTGCAAAAGTAAACGGTTTTGCCGTGTTTGTTGATCAGGCCGTCCCTCTGGATCACGTCATTGCCCGTGTCATTAAAAAAAAGAAAAATTATGGGGAGGCCCGTGTTGCTGAAGTTCTGGAACCGTCCCCTGATAGAATAAAGCCGCCTTGCAAATACAGCGGTTTCTGTGGCGGCTGCAAATGGCAGTTTCTCAAGTATGAACAACAGCTTATTTATAAACGCCGGCATGTTGTCGATTCGCTTGAACATGTCGCTTTAGTAAAAGGCGTTCCGGTTCATCCCGTGATTCCTTCGCCGGCCACGTTTGGTTACCGGAACAAGATGGAGTTTTCCTGTTCCGACAAAAGGTGGCTTCTACCGGACGAGATGGATCAGGAAAATGTGGATCGCACGTTTGCCCTTGGACTTCATGTACCCGGGACATTTCATAAGGTCTTGGATACCGAAGCGTGTCTGCTTCAACCGGCACTTGGAAATCAAATTCTCAATGACGTTCGAACGTTTATTAAAACATCGGGTATGCCTGTCTATGGTCTTCGCAGTCATATCGGATTCTGGCGCTTTCTGATGTTGAGACATTCGGCCACCTATGACCAATGGATGGTTAATATCGTTACCGCCGCAGAAGATCGCCGGAAGGTACAACCGCTTGCTGATCTGTTAATGGCCAAATATCCTGAAATCGTATCGGTCATTAATAATATCACGGCACGCCGGGCCGGTGTTGCCATCGGCGAGTACGAGCTAATTCTGGCCGGAACCTCCAGCTTAACGGATAAAATCGGTCCTTTTGAGTTTGAGATATCATCGAACTCTTTCTTCCAGACCAACACCCGGGGAGCAGAAGGTTTGTATGCAGCGGTTAAGGACTATGCCGGGCTTACGGGCCAGGAGACCGTTGTCGACCTTTACAGCGGCGCCGGTACAATCACCATCTATCTTGCGGATTCTGCCAAAGAAGTGATCGGTATGGAGATCAATGCAAGTGCCGTTAGGGATGCCGAAAAAAACTGCCGCCGCAACCGGGTTTCCAATTGCAGGTTTATCCACGGAGATATAAAGGATTGCCTTTCACAGTTTACGGTCAGACCTGATGTGGTGATCATTGATCCACCAAGGGCCGGGATGCATAAAGATGTTGTAAAACAGGTTTTAAATATAAGCCCGGACAGGATTGTTTATGTTTCCTGCAATCCCGCTACCCTGGCCAGAGATGTCGGTTTGATGAATGCATGCTACCGGGTTTTGGAAGTACAACAGGTCGATATGTTTCCCCATACCTATCACATCGAAACGGTGGCGAAGCTTGAATTGAAGTAGGTTGTTTGGTAACCGTTTACGGCTTGAAACTTGAAATTGGAAAGTAGAAATTGGGGCGAGATGAAACGAGCTTAGGAGTTGGATGTCTACCAACTGGCAGAAGCGTTAGTGCCCATCCAGAAACGGTCTTTTTGCCCGATCTCTGCGTTATTCTCAAAATTATATCCTCGGAATATCAATTATATGCCTGCGGTAAAATTTTTCGCAGGCCCCTCCGGGGCATAGGCCCCACGGGCCGGAGGCTTGATCTCGAACAAAAATCCTCGTTTCTGGATGGGCACTAGATAATACGATCACCAACAGTACAAAAGCATGAAGGCCAGATTTCCAATTTCTATTTTCTAATTTCAACGTTCCTTGAACGGTTGCGATTTTGTTGTCCGGAAAGCAGCATGCCCCTCACAAGGGGGTGCGAGACTCGAAAACATACGAATAGGGTGCAATCGATTTTAAATTCGGGATACCAAAGGGCAGACGTTCGTGGGATCCGATGACGATGATTCCCAATGGTGCCAACGATTCGATGACCGCACGCAAAGCACATTTTTTCAAACGGTCTCCTGATAATAGGTCAGCAGGTTATTTCTTAAAAAAATGATATCAAAATCAGAGCCCGGCGGATCAGTGAGCAGATCATGTTGTTTCCAGATAATATTTTTTTTAATCACAGGCTTTACCGAAAAACGGGTGCCCCGTGCGTTGGTGTCAAAATAGGTGGCGCGAAGGTCTTGATTGACTTCTTTGAGACTGCCGCAATGAAATACGCCCATCCGGGCCCTGTCGAGGTAGCTCGGTTTCAAGTCGGTTGCTGTTATTTCCAGATCCGGTAAAGTCCCATGGGATCTTTCCAGATGGTTCCAGATTATTCTGAAGCTGTAGACCTCCTCACCGGATGCACATCCCGCGGACCAGACCTTAAAGGTCTTTTTTTCGTTTTGAATGCGATCAGGAAGTATCTCCGTTGCGAGGGTCTGCCAAAATTGCCGGTCACGAAAAAACCGGCTGATCGAGACCGTCATCCGTTGTTCACATTCCTGCCGTGCTTCCTTGTTCATGCGCAGTTCAGACAGGTAAGCTTCCATTGTATGGCATCCTATCCGGTGCATGTGACGGGCGATCCGCTTTTTGACCCCTTTACGAACTTTTTGGTACCCGTTCCAGGAAAGC